>JAPLSD010000149.1 GCA_026398835.1 Pseudomonas sp. | reverse complement strand
GTTTGAACCGTGAGTCTTTGGAGTTGGCGCAACGGGTCGGCAATCCATTGTTCGAAGCCCTGGCTCATTACGATAGGGCACGGGTGCTACAGGCCCGGGGAGAAATTCTTCGTGCGCTTGATGAGGTGGGTCAGGGTTTGCAGCGCTTGCAGGGATTGTCTGCCCTGCGACTGTATGCGGTTCGTGCGCGCCTGACTCTGTATGAAGGGTACTTGCTGACACTGCGGTCCCAGCCTGAAACCGGTCTTGCTCGCTTGCAGGCGGGTTTGATCGAGGCGCGAGCCTGTCGGGATATCAGTGTGCTGCTCGGTCATTGCGTCATCGCCGGCCTGGAGGGGCACAACGGTCAGTTTGCCAAAGCCTTTGCCGAACTGGCCGAGGCCGAGCGGTTGATGCATATCTGGGACGTGCCGCCGATCTACTACCTGGCGATGATCACTCTGGTCAAATGTGAGCTTTGGCTGGCTCAAGGCCGTACCGATCTGGCCGAAGCCTGGCTGGCGCGGTTAGGTCAGACCTATAACGGCGAACAGGCGGCAGCGCCCCCAGAATTCCACCCGCAACTGCCGCTGCACATCGAGCTGCAGCAGGCGTTACTGGACGTGATTCAGGGGCGGCCGGCGGCTGCCGAGCAACGATTGAATAAACTGGTCGAGCAGGGGCAGCAATCCGGTCGACAGATGCTCAGCGTGAAGGCATTGAATCAGAAAGTCGCCTTGCTGCTCGGTAGCAGGCGCGAACCTGAGGCGCGGCAAGCCTTGGCCCAAGCGTTTGAAGCGGCAGCCGGAGGGGCTTTGCAACCCTTCGAGTGGTTGCTTGGCGACCATCCCGACTGGCTGCGAGAGCAACTTCAGCACTGTTCGCAGCCTGCGCTGCGCCAGAGCTTGCTTGAGCGTTTGCCTGCAGCCGTGGCCCGGGAGTCGGTCGAGCCACAGCAGCACACCGAAAACCTGAGTGCCCGCGAACTGGCGGTCCTGCAATTGATCGCTCAAGGTTGCTCGAACCAGGAAATCAGCGATCAGCTGTTCATCTCCTTGCACACCGTTAAAACCCACGCCAGTCACATCAACAGCAAACTCGGCGTCGAGCGCCGGACCCAGGCGGTGGCCCGGGCGAAGGAATTGGGGGTGTTGGTCTGAACCCCTAACGGGGGAGCTTGCTCCCTCGCCACAGGTATTGTGTCCGGCGCGTCATCGCCTTAACTAACTGGCATCGTTAAACCCCCTCTAACGCCTGCAACCCGCAAAACTCCTTTGTGAATACGCCAGCGGCGCACCTTCACGGCTTTTCACTGCCACCACCTTGCCGATAAACACTGTGTGGGTGCCCAGGTCCATTTGGTTGGCGGGCAAACAATAACTGGGTAAACGCATCTTTACACCTCATCCAGACCCGCGATTTAAACGGGTCAAAAGGCTCTGCCTCAGTTATTTATCTTCAATTACCAGCTTAATAATATTTTACCAATACAGGGGTGATCCCTAGTCTGGCCCCAAGAGATGACAAGCCATGTCCGACCTGAATCCAGCTGCTTTTTAGAAGGGTGTAGAGATGACCATTGATAAAATAAAAATAGATACGCTTGTTGTTGGCGCTGGTCAGGCTGGAGTGGCCATGAGTGAACACCTGAGCAAACTCGGCGTGTCCCACCTCGTGCTGGAGCGCAATCGTATCGCCGAACGCTGGCGCACCGGACGCTGGGATTCGCTGGTTGCCAACGGTCCGGCCTGGCACGATCGTTTTCCGGGTCTTGAGTTCGACGATCTCAGTCCCGACGGCTTTGCCCCGAAAGAGCGGGTTGCGGATTACTTCGAAGCCTATGCCAGGAAGTTCAATGCGCCCATCCGCACCGGCGTGGAAGTGAAGAAGGTGGAACGCAATGTTGGCCGGCCGGGCTTCACCATTGAAACCTCCGAGGGCGTGATCGAGGCCAACCGCGTGGTGGCCGCCACCGGACCTTTCCAGCGTCCGGTTGTCCCGCCGATCGCTCCGAAAGATGAGCAATTCACACAGATCCACTCGGCCGAATACCGCAATCCAGCGCAGCTTCCCGAAGGGGCTGTATTGGTCGTGGGTGCCGGGTCGTCGGGAGTACAGATTGCCGATGAGTTGCAGCGTGCCGGCAAGAAGGTGTACCTCTCGGTTGGCGCACACGATCGCCCGCCCCGCGCCAGGGAACACGTCACCATTGCCGTCAGCGGTGCCCATGGCGGCCGTACGGTGGACTTCCGCGGTCTCGCCCATCGCGGGATGACGCTGGTTGGCCTGACGCAATCGTTCAATGGCGCCGTGGCGACCTTCCAGGCGAATCTTGCCGACAACCTGGCTCGCGGCGATGAGAACTACCTGGCGCTGCTCAATGCGGCTGACGCCTACATTGAGCGCAATGGTCTGGACCTGCCGGAAGAACCTGAAGCCCGCCATACCTTCGCGGATCCGGAGTGTGTGACCAAGCCCATTCTTGAGCTCGACCTGGCCGAGGCCGGCGTGACATCGATCATCTGGGCAACCGGTTTTGCCGTTGATTACAGCTGGCTGAAGGTCGACGCCTTCGACGCCAACGGTAAGCCGCAGCATCAGCGGGGCGTTTCGAGCGAGCCTGGCGTGTATTTCCTGGGCCTGCCGTGGCAGTCGCGTCGTGGCTCCTCGTTCATCTGGGGCGTTTGGCACGACGCCAAGCATGTGGCTGACCATATCGCCACGCAGAGGAAGTACCTCGCCTACCGGGATGCCGCGCAACGCCAGGCAGACGACTGCGAAACCGCTCCTGCCGCCCCGGCCGTCAATAAAACAACCGTAAGCGCTTGATGCTCAAGATCCGCACCGGCGGTTGAACCGCCGGGCCATATTTTGCCTTTCTTCCCTAGGAGCTTCAGATGTCCAAGCCAACCCATACCCGCATTCGCATGTTCAACACCAAAGAAACCTACCCCAACCAGACCCTGGATAACGACCTCTGCCAGGCCGTTGTCGCCGGCAATACGGTGTATGTGCGGGGCCAGGTCGGCACCGATTTCGAAGGCAGGCTAATCGGTCTAGGCGACCCACGCGCCCAGGCCGAGCAGGCGATGAAGAACCTCAAGCAGTTGCTGGAAGAGGCTGGCAGCGATCTGAGCCATATCGTCAAGACCACCACCTACATCACCGACCCGCGTTTTCGCGAGCCGGTTTATCGGGAAATCGGCAAGTGGCTCAAAGGCGTGTTTCCGATCTCCACCGGGCTGGTGGTGGCCGGCCTCGGGCAGCCTGAATGGCTGATGGAAATCGACGTGATTGCAGTGATTCCGGATCAGGAGGTGCGCAGATGACCTTTTCCATCGTCGGCCGTTGCGCCGAAACCGGGCAACTGGGGATTGCCATCAGCTCGTCGAGCATCGCTGTGGGCGCACGTTGCCCATGGTTGCGTGCGGGCGTTGGCGCGGTAGCGACCCAGAACATCACCTTGCCGGCCCTCGGCCCGGAAATCCTCGACCTGCTCGACGCCGGAGAAAGCCCGACGGCCGCACTGGACAAGGCCCTGACCCGACATGGCTTCAGCCAATACCGCCAGGTCGCAGTGATCGATCGTCACGGCGCTACGGCACTGTTTACCGGCAGCCAGGCGCTGGGCGTGAATAACGCCGCGGCGGGTGAGCAGTGCGTGGCCGCCGGTAACCTGTTGGCAAATCCTGGCGTGATTCAGGCGATGGTCGATGCCTTCGAAGTCACCGCCGGCGAGTTGTTGGCCGATCGTTTGCTCGCGACCATGCATGCCGCCATGGCGGCCGGTGGTGAAGCCGGGCCGGTACATTCGGCGGCGTTGTCGGTGGTCAGTGATCTGCTTTGGCCCATCGTCGATCTGCGGGTGGATTGGGCCGAGCAGAACCCGATCGGTCAGCTCGATCAACTCTGGCAGGCCTATCGCCCGCAAATGGACGACTACGTCATCCGCGCACTGAACCCGACCGTCGCGCCCAGCTACGGTGTGCCGGGTGATGAATGAGTGCCTTTAAAAGTCGTGCGTTGCTGGAGCGGCTGATCGGCTTCAATACCGTCAGCCGTGAGTCCAATCTGGCCCTGATCGAATTCATCCGCGACTACCTCGCGGATTTTGGCGTGGTCAGCGAATTGTTCTTCAATGCCGAACGAACCAAAGCCAACCTTTACGCCAGCATCGGCCCCTCGGATCGGCGCGGCATCGTGTTGTCCGGGCATACTGATGTGGTGCCGGTGGACGGCCAGCCGTGGACCGTCGAACCCTTTGCCTTGAGCGAACGGGAAGGGCGTCTGTACGGTCGCGGCACGGCGGACATGAAAGGCTATCTGGCCTGCGTGCTGGCGGCGGTTCCGGATTTT
>JAPLSD010000772.1 GCA_026398835.1 Pseudomonas sp. | reverse complement strand
GCGCTGAGCCTGCGCCAGAGCCTGAAACACCGCGACCTCAGTTTGACGCTGCAACTCTGGGGCCTGCACTGGTTGCGCCTGCACCTGGCCGGTGTGGCCTTCGTCCTCAGCCTTTGTCATTGGAACGCCAGGAGACCTGCCCGTGGCTAAACTCATTTTCTGGTTGTGCCTGTTGCTGCCGGTGTACGCCTACCTGGGTTACCCGCTGCTGCTGACGGTCGCTGGGCCGTTTTTTTCTCGACACCGGCCAGCGCCCTTGCCTGCGCAACGGGTCAGCGTGGTGGTTGCCGCGCACAACGAGCAATGCAATATCGAGAACAAACTGCGCAATCTGCTGGCCCAGGACTATCACACCGCCAGCTTGCAGATCATCGTCGCCAGCGACGGCTCCATCGATCAGACCGTGGCCCTGGCGCGCAGCTTCGACGACCCGCGCATCGAGGTGCTCGACCTGCCGCGCCAAGGCAAGAACAGTGTGCTCAACGCCGCTGTCAGCCACTGCACAGGCGATATCCTGGTGTTTACCGATGCCGATGTTCACTGGATCGACGGCACCTTGCAGCGGCTGCTGGCGCCGTTTGCCGACCCTGAGGTCGGTGGTACCGTCGGCAACATGAACATCCCCGTCCCAGGCTCAGGCCTGAGCCTGGGCGAAAGCCTGTACCGCCACTACGAAGCCTGGCTGCGCCGGGTGGAAAGCCGCACCGGCTGCACGGTCTCAGCCGACGGTGCCCTGCAGGCGTTGCGCCGCGAGCTGTACCAACCGATTCCAGCCCTGGTCAACGACGATTTCTTTATCAACACCTGCGCACCGGTCGCGGGCAAGCGCGTCGTCTATGTCGACGACGCCAAGGTGCTCGATCAAGGCGTGGACGAGGCCGACCGACAGTTCAGCCGCCGCCAGCGCGTCACCGTCGGCGGTCTGATCAGCCTCGCGGCCCGGCGTGAGCTGCTCAACCCGCTGCGCCATGGCCTGTACGCCATCGCGTTGATCAGCCACAAGCTGATCCGCCGGCTGGCGCCGGTACTGTTGCTGCCCTTGCTAGTGGCCAACCTCTGGCTGCTCGATGAGCATGGCTTCTACCGCCTGAGCCTGGCCGCCCAGTTGCTCGGCTACGCCTTCGCCGTGGCCGGCCTGCTGGACGTGCGTCACCGCTTGCCCAAGCCGTTTCGCCTCGCCGCATTCGTGCTGGTGACCCTGGCCGGCATGAGCGTCGGCCTGTGGCAGTTCTTACGCGGGCACAGCTACAACCAATGGAACCCCGACCAGACTCGATGAGTGCCTGACATGCCGATCAAGACCAGTATCAAACGTGCCAGCGGCTGGTTGTACCTGAACTCCCCCCAGGGCCGCCGTCAATTGTGCGGCGCCGGAGTGATCCTGATGTTGCATCGGGTGCTCGCCGACGACCGCAGCGCCGAGCTGCCCCATCGCAATGAGCTGTGTGTCGGCCCCCGTGCCTTCGAGCATTTGCTGCACTGGATCAAGCGCCATTTCGACTGCGTGACGCTGATGGAGCTGCTGCAAGCCGACGCCCATCCAAACGCTTTGGCACGGCCAAAAATCGCCCTTACCTTTGACGACGGTTGGCGTGACAACGCCTTGAATGCCTTTCCACTGCTGGTGCAGCACCAGGTGCCGGCGAGTATTTTTCTGTCCACCGACTTCATTGGCAGTCGTCAGCGCTACTGGTGGGAAAGCCTGGGTGAAACCTTGTGGGGCATCTATGGCAGCGCCCTGCGTCAACGGCTGATCGAACACCTGGAACGGATCGGCCGGCCGCTGCCACCCGTTCTCCTGCTCAATGGCAATGAACAGCAGCGCAGCCTGGCCCTGGCCAATTACCTGGAAAGTCTGAAAAGCCTGTCGCCGCAGGACCTCGACACCCTCACCGACAATTGCCCTAAAGAGTCGCTGTCCCAGGCACTGGACTGGCAGCAAGTGCGCACCCTGGAAAAATCCGGGTTGATCCGCTTCGGTCCACACGGCGCCAGCCACACGACACTCACCGGGCTCGATGACATTCACCTGGACCAGGAACTGAGCCGTAGCCACGATGCGTTGCTGCAGGGTTGCCGACAGCCGCTGCCGGTTTATTGCTACCCCAATGGTGACCACGACGAGCGTGTCCGCCAACGGCTTGCTGCGCATCGCTACACCTACGCCCTGGGCACCAGTACCGGCATCTATCGCGGCAACAGCGACCCACTGGCACTGCCGCGCATCGGTGTCAGCCAGCGCACCGCCAGCCGCCCTTCGCTGCTGGCGTGGCGCATCAGCAAGGGCGGCCTCGCATGAGCCGCAACCATTATGTGCGTCACCTGCTGCTGAATGAGCCGAACCTCAACTACCCGCTGGAGGGCGAAAATGCCTCAGCAAGTCATAGTCAACGCTGACGACTTTGGCCTCAGCGAAAACGAGAATGCCGTAATCCTGCGGGCCTTCCAGACCGGGCTGATCAGTTCCGCCACCGCGATGGCCAACATGCCGGCGTTTGCCACCGCCTGCGCCATCGCAAAACACCCGCTGTTGCAAGGGCGAATCGGTCTGCACTTCAACCTGACCTATGGCCGTCCGCTCAGCGAGGCCATTCTCGAACAACCGATCTTCTGCACTGCCTGTGGCGAGTTCGATCTGGATCTGTCTCGCCACAGCCTGTGGCTCGGCCGCTCGGCCCGGCAGGCTGTGCAGGAAGAACTGGAGGCGCAATGGCAACGCTGCCTGGAGATGGGCTTGCAACCCAGTCACCTGGACTCGCACCAGCACGTCCACAATATCTGGCCAATTGGCGAAATCGTTGCACGCTTCGCCGCCAGCCAAAGCGTCCCCATACGCCTGGCGAGCAACCTGGGGCAAAACATCGGGCCCTGCAAACGCCTGTTCAAAACCTTGCTCAACCGGCGTCTGCGCAACCTCGCCGGCGCCACTGCCGACCATGTCTGCACCCCAGCCGATCTGCGTAATGCCCCACCACCGGCCACCGGCCTGCTTGAGGTCATCATCCATCCCAACCTGCTCGGCGCCGATTTCGGCGATGCCTATCTGAACCCGGGGGAATCGTTGACTCAGGTGCTGGAGAGCCGCCTGTCGGACGTCCCACGAGTTCCTTACGGCGCGGCAGGCAAAGTGCCGACGGGATCGGCCACCGCGCTGGAATAATTGAAGTTCAGCCCTACTCCTGCCCTAACGCATAGAGCAAGGAAAGCCCCAAATGCACCATCGCGTCGTCCGAATGGTTTAAAGAAGAAGTCCTCAGGTTGATCGGCTCTCCCCCTTCTTCCCCAGGATGAACCATGCCTTGCAGCGTTACATGCAGGGCCCATACCTGCTGCCAAATCGGCTCATCCTTTGGGTTCTTGCCCTGTCTTTCAATGACGTACTTTGCGTACATCCCGGCTTCATTGGTGAAAATCCGGAGATGGGCCCTGGCGATACCAAAGGGCGATTCAATACGCCAGGAAGTACCGTCCTCAAGCATCTCAAAGGTTACCCCCCAACTTTTTTTGGGGTGCTCGTCATCGAATAGCGCCTTCAGCCTTTTCGTCAACCCGACAGCATATATTTTAAGCTGTTGCGCCTCTTCGGCGGCGGACGTGACTGTGGCCCACTGCTCTTCCGTTATCGATTGATATCTCATGGCAAACTCCCGGCCGACTCGGACTTTCAGTATGTCACCGCGAGCCGTACCTGCATCAAATAGACAAAAAAGCCCCGCACAGTGACGGGGCTTTTTTGACGGGTATCAGGGCTTCAGTGGCCACTCTTCATCCAGATCTGACAGACTTTTGCCATCGTCTGGATGCTTCCAGGTTTGTGGCGGCGGATTTTCTTGCTCTGTAGCTTC
>JAPLSD010000581.1 GCA_026398835.1 Pseudomonas sp. | reverse complement strand
GTCGCGGTGGTCGAGGCCAAGGTTCATGAGCGCATGCAAGGCGTGGTACTGAGCATTATCGGTATCGCCGTGGTGGTGCTGTTGGTGATTGCGGTGGTTGGTTTGTTCGTCGCCAATACCATTTTGCGTCCGCTGCACCTGATGAAAGCCAATCTGGACGATATCGCGGCAGGCGAGGGCGACCTGACGCGTCGTCTGGCGATTACCAGCCAGGATGAGCTGGGCGAACTGGCCGGTTCGTTCAATCGCTTCGTCGACAAGATCCACGGTCTGGTGCGGCAAATCACCGAAATGACCTCGCAGTTGACCGGTCTGGTGACGCAAGTGACCGATCAGGCTCATCGTTCCGAGCAAGCTATGGAACGCCAGCGCCATGAGACGGATCAGGTCGCGACGGCGATCAACGAGATGTCCTCAGCGGCCCAGGAAGTCGCGAGAAGCGCCCAGGGCGCTGCGGTTGCTGCGCAGCAGACCGACGAAGAGGGTCAGGCCGCCAAGCGCGTGGTGGATGGCAGCATCAAGCAGATTCACGCGTTGGTCAGCGATATCCGCAACAGCGGTACGTCCCTTGATAGCCTGCAAAAAGACGTGCTGTCGATTGTCAGTGTGTTGAGCGTCATTCGTTCGATTGCCGACCAAACCAACCTGCTGGCACTTAACGCCGCCATCGAAGCGGCCCGTGCCGGTGAGGCGGGGCGTGGCTTTGCGGTGGTGGCCGATGAGGTGCGGGCGCTGGCCAGCCGCACCCAGCAAAGCACCCAGGAAATCCAGGGCATGATTGACCGTCTGCAAAAGGGCACTCAATCGGCAGTCGAAGCCATGCGCCGTTCCAGCGATGCGGGTGACGGTACTTCGGCCCAGGCCAACGAGGCCGGTGCTTCGCTGGACACCATGGCTCAGTTGATAGGCACCATTAACTCGATGAACGCGCAGATCGCCAGCGCCGCCGAAGAGCAAACGGCAGTCGCCGAGGAGATCAACCGCAGCGTGCATCAGATCGCCGTGGCGGTAGACAGCGTTGCCGACGAAACCCAACTCGGCGCGCAGACCTCCCGCAGCCTGGCCGATCTTGGTCAGCGACTGGGCAAGTTGGTGGGGCAGTTCCGTATCTGATCCAGAAGATTGGCTGACTGACAGGCCTCATCGCGAGCAAGCCCGCTCCCACACTGGATCTGCGTCAGTTCACAATGGTGAGAACAGCGGGGATCTAATGTGGGAGCGGGCTTGCTCGCGATGAGGCCCGAACAGTCGACATCAATCTCTGCTTAGCACCCCCACATCCCGCATCAACAACCCAAAGCGCAAATCCACTTGATCAGGAATCGGTACATACACCGTGTGTCCGTCTCCCGGCGCGACTTCGATGGCTTCACCTTTGGCGTTGTGCAGTTGATGCAGGTCGAAGTGAAAGTTGCCTTTGGGTGTCATCAATTCCAGATGGTCACCGAGCAGGAATCGGTTTTTCACGCGGACTTCAGCGAGTCGATCACGCCGCTCGCCGGTCAACTCGCCGACGAACTGCTGGCGCTCCGACACCGAGCTGCCGTTCTGGTAATTCTGATATTCGTCATGCACATGTCGGCGCAGGAAGCCCTCGGTGTAACCACGTTGAGCGAGGGATTCGAGATCGGTCATCAGGCTACGGTCGAATGCCCGGCCGGCCACGGCGTCATCGATCGCCTTGCGATAGACCTGGGTGGTCCGTGCGCAGTAGAAATGGGATTTGGTCCGGCCCTCGATTTTCAAGGAGTGCACGCCCATTTGGGTCAGGCGTTCGACGTGCTGCACGGCGCGCAGGTCCTTGGAGTTCATGATGTAAGTGCCGTGTTCGTCCTCGAACGCGGGCATCAACTCTTCGGGGCGATTGGCTTCTTGCAGCAAAAATACCTGGTCGGTCGGTGCACCCAGGCCCAGCGCGGACTCAGGCTGGAACTCTTGAACGATATCGCCGAGCTGGTTTTGCGTGGCGGGTTGCGCGGTGTATTTCCAGCGGCAGGCATTGGTGCAACTGCCCTGATTGGCATCGCGCTTGTTCATGTAGCCCGACAACAGGCAGCGACCGGAGTAGGCCATGCACAGTGCGCCATGGACGAACACTTCCAGCTCCATGCCTGGAACCTGCTGGCGAGTCTCGGCGATCTCTTCGAGGGACAGTTCGCGGGAAAGGATGATCCGGCTCAAGCCTTGTTGCTGCCAAAACTCGGCGCTGGCCCAGTTCACCGTGTTGGCCTGAACTGAAAGGTGAATCGGCATCTGCGGGAAATGCCTGCGCACCAGCATGATCAACCCGGGATCGGACATGATCAGCGCATCCGGCGCCATGGCGATCACTGGCTCCAGATCGTTGAGAAAGGTGCGCAACTTGGCGTTATGCGGGGCGATATTCACCACCACATAGAAACGCTTGCCCTGGGACTGGGCTTCACGAATGCCGAGGGCCAGATTGGCGTGGTCGAATTCGTTGTTGCGCACCCGCAAGCTGTAGCGCGGCTGCCCGGCGTATACGGCATCGGCGCCATAGGCGAAGGCATACCGCATGTTTTTCAGGGTGCCGGCAGGGGCCAGGAGTTCGGGAGTGGCGAGGGGCATGGTCGTATCGATCACAAAAGGCCAGGAGGGTAATCGAGTCGTGTCCAGACGTTATTGATCTGGATCTATGCTCCATGAACAAAAAGGGCACTCAGCCACGTCTTGGCTGACTAATCATCAGGACACTGTGAATCCTGCGCCTTGCTGACATGGATCGGACATGAACGAAAAGACGCTACAAAACAGATCACTGCTGGTGCTGCTGTTTCTGGTGACCATCGCCTTCATCTGGATTCTGCTGCCGTTGTACGGCGCGGTGTTCTGGGCGGTGATCCTCGGCATCGTCTTCGCGCCCTTGCAGCGACGGCTGCAATTGAGGTTTGGTTGGCAACGCAACCTGACGGCTCTGCTCACCCTGAGTATCTGCCTGGTGATCGCGATTCTGCCGGTGATCATCACCGGCGCCTTGCTGGTTCAGGAAGGTGCGGCCTTGTACAAGAACATTGAAAGCGGTCAGTTGGACATTGCCGGTTATGTGACGCAGTTGAAACACAGCCTGCCGCCGTATTTCCAGCATTTGCTTGACCGTTTTGGCATGGGCGAACTGAGCGGTTTGCGGGAGAAAATCATCAAGAGCGCCATGCAGGGCAATGAGTTTTTCGCCACACAGGCATTCAGTTTCGGTCAGGGCACCTTCGAATTCGTGGTGAGTTTTTTCATCATGCTGTACCTGCTGTTCTTCTTTCTGCGCGACGGTGCCGAGTTGGCGCGCAAGGTTCGCGCCGCCATACCGCTGGCCGAGCACCAGAAACGTCGCTTGCAACTGAAATTCAATCAGGTGGTGCGCGCCACAGTGAAGGGTAATCTGCTGATGGCGATCACTCAGGGCGCATTGGGCGGTTTGATTTTCTGGTTTCTCGACATTCCCAGTACGTTGCTCTGGGCGGTGTTGATGGCGTTTCTGTCGCTGTTGCCAGCGGTGGGGGCGGGAATCGTCTGGGCGCCGGTAGCTGCATTCTTCCTGCTCAGCGGGGCTATTTGGCAGGGCGTGGTGCTGGCGTTGTTCGGGGTATTTGTGATCGGTCTGGTGGACAACGTGCTGCGCCCGATCCTGGTGGGCAAGGACACGAAAATGCCGGATTACCTGATTCTGATCTCCACCCTGGGTGGCCTGGGGATATTTGGCCTGAATGGCTTTGTCATCGGGCCATTGATCGCTGCGCTGTTCATGTCGAGCTGGGCCTTGTTCATCGAGACCAAGCCTCGGGTGCAGTTGCCTTAGGCGCTCAAACTATGAGAACTCATGCTCTGCGACAGGGCCTGAGCGGCGGGGAGTGAAGTGAGCGGGCCGCTGATCGGCACACCGTCCTGTACCAGATACCAACAGGCCAGCAATCCCAGCTCTCTGAGCGGTGCGGGAACGGCGCTGCCGATAACGGACATAATCTGAACCTTGGGCATAAGTACCTCCATCAATCTATGGAGCTACCTTACGGACCTGCGGGCTCAACGAAAAATCATCGCGCTCGATAGTGGACATCGACGCAGGCGAAACCAAGCTCGATAACAGCTGTCAGTCGACAACCTGATCGAGCATGTTCACCACTTCCTGATCGTTCAGCAGACCTTTTCGCACCAGGTTTTCGGCCAGCAACGAGAGGAATTTGGCGCTGCGATGGCCTTCCAGGTGCTTGAGTTCGGTCAGGGCGCTGTAGACCTTGCTCGAGGTGCAGAGTCCGGCAATGCGGTGGGGATTCTGAGTGGGCATTATGGGGCGTCCTGGTTTTTATGATTTTGTTTATACGGACACGTCAGATTTTGCTGACCGGTCATGACATAAATATGACGGCCGCCGCAGCGATACGACAGACGGGCCAATCATGTCAAATCTACCCACAGCCATTGTCTCAGCAGCGACCTTTGCAGGATTTATTCAGACGTTGTCCAAGTTCTAAAATGCATCAGGCCCCGTTTTAAGGCGGGGCCTGATTCATTCACAGTGTGTAACTACCAGCGTGGTGGACCGTAATAACCGCGCGGTGGGCCGTAATAGCCACGTGGCGGGCCGTAGTAAACCGGTGCAGGCTGCACATAAACCGGCTGCGCCTGGTAATAGACCGGCGGCGGAGCCTGAACATAAACCGGCTGAGGTTGCACGTACACCGGTTGCTCAACGTAGACCGGGCGATCGTGACTGGTGATTACCGAGCCCACTACCGCAGCGCCGACAACAGCGCCAAACAGGGCCGGACCACCCCAACCCCAACCACCACCACCGTGTTCGTGCGCGGACGCCTGGCCGGTGACAGCGAGTGCCCCGATGAGCAAGGCTATTGCGGGGATTTTACGGATCATGGCTATTCCTCGGTTTCCTGTCCCAGCGCTTGTGGTCTGCAATAGACCCAAGGATTGTCGCGGGGATACTTCTAAGACAGCTTTTTTTTTAAAATCTGCGAAGCCGTTGAGTAAAGATTGTGTAAGGTCTGTACCGGTTTCTTTACCTTGATTTGATACAGAATCAGGTACTTGAACCTCACTGGACTATGATCGAACAGAAACGGTGGGCTGGCTAATCCCGTCCATCTGAAAGTTCTATTTGAAGGAGATAAACATGCTGATGAACCCGAACAAAGATACCCAACTGTGTATGTCATTGTCTGGGCGTCCCGGGAATTTCGGCCTGCGTTTTCATAATCACCTGTATGAGCAACTGGACCTTAACTTCTATTACAAAGCTTTCAGCAGCAACGATCTCTCAGGTGCGGTCGGCGGAATTCGCGCGCTGGGCATCCGTGGCTGCGGGGTTTCCATGCCGTTCAAGGAAGCCTGCATCCCATTGGTCGATGAACTGGATGATTCGGCCAAGGCAATCCAGTCCATTAACACCATCGTCAACACTGATGGCCATCTAAAGGCCTACAACACCGATTACATTGCCATCGCGCAACTGCTGAAGAAGCACGAAGTGCCACAGCGCTCGACCTTCGCATTGCGCGGCAGCGGCGGAATGGCCAAGGCAGTGGCCAGCGCCTTGCGTGATGGTGGTTATAAAAACGGTTTGATTGTGGCCCGTAACGAAGTGGCCGGCCGCGCCCTGGCGAGTTCCCTGGGCTACGAATGGCTGGCTGATCTGGGTGACCAACGGCCACAGATGCTGATCAATGTCACGCCGATTGGGATGACCGGCGGACCGGAAGTCGATCAG
>JAPLSD010000665.1 GCA_026398835.1 Pseudomonas sp. | reverse complement strand
GGTGCTGGTCGAGCCGCGGCTTTTCCCGCACCACGAGGCCGACGCACGGGCCTCGGGTGCCGGGGATATCCTTGAAAATGCGCAAGTCGTCGCCACTTTGGAAGATGCCCTGGTCGGCTGCAACCTGGTGTTGGGCACCAGCGCTCGTGACCGTCGCATTCCGTGGCCGCTGCTCGACCCCCGTGAGTGCGGGGTGAAGGTGGTCGAGGAGGCCGCGCAAGGCGCCGAGATTGCCTTGGTGTTTGGTCGTGAAGATTCCGGCCTGACCAACGAAGAGCTGCAGCGATGTCATTATCACGTGCATATCCCATCCGACCCTGAGTTCAGCTCGCTGAACCTGGGGGCGGCGGTGCAGGTGTTGAGTTATGAAGTGCGCATGTCCTGGTTGGCGGCTGAAGGTCAGCCGAGCAAGGTTGAGAAGGATGAAGTGGCGTCCACCAAGAGTGGTGAGTTGGCGACCATGGATGAGCTGGAGCGATTCTATGAGCACCTGGAGCAGACCCTGGTGGCCATCGAGTTCCTCGATCCTGAAAAGCCACGGCACTTGATGGCGCGCCTGCGTCGGTTGTACGGACGCAGCTCGGTCAGCCGGGCCGAAATGAATATTTTGCGTGGCATCCTCACGGAAACCCAGAAAGCGGCCCGTGGCGAGCTTCTTAAACGGAAGGATTAATGATGTTCGAGCGTTTGCGTGAAGATATTCAGAGTGTTTTCCATCGTGATCCGGCGGCGCGTAACGCTTTTGAGGTGCTGACCTGCTATCCCGGTCTGCATGCCATCTGGATCCATCGTCTGGCTTCGGCTTTGTGGGGTATGGGCTGGAAGTGGCTGGCGCGGGTGGTCTCGAACTTCGGTCGCTGGTTGACCGGGATCGAGATTCATCCGGGGGCCAAGGTCGGTCGGCGCTTCTTTATTGATCACGGCATGGGCATTGTGATTGGTGAAACTGCCGAGATCGGCGATGACGTCACCCTTTACCAGGGTGTGACCCTTGGCGGTACCAGTTGGAACAAAGGCAAGCGCCATCCGACGCTGGAAGACGGCGTAGTGGTAGGTGCGGGCGCCAAGGTGTTGGGCCCGTTCACAGTCGGTGCCGGGGCGAAGGTCGGTTCCAATGCGGTGGTGACCAAGGCTGTGCCGGCGGGAGCGACGGTGGTCGGCATTCCGGGGCGGATCATCATGAAGTCCGACGACGAGCTGGAAGCCAGGCGCAAGGCGATGGCGGAAAAAATCGGCTTCGATGCCTACGGTGTCGGCGAAGACATGCCAGACCCGATCGCGCGGGCCATTGGTCAGCTGCTCGATCACTTGCAGGCAGTGGATGGTCGTCTCGAAGGCATGTGCGGTGCGCTCAAGGATCTGGGCAGTAATTACTGCGCCAAGGACCTTCCCGAGCTGCGCGAAGAAGATTTCGCCTGTGTAAAAGGCAAGGACGAGAGTCAGGTCGGCTGAGTCGCATCGACCGCATCGCGAGCAAGCTCGCTCCTACATTTGATTGGCGTCGGACACAAAATCCGCGATCCAGGAGCGAGCTTGCTCGCGATGAACGATAACGCGGTACTGCTGTCGATTGCTGCCGGGCTTTGCTATCATTCGCGCGCTATTTCGCTGGTAAACCCGAGTAAAACGCTAGGTCTTATAGTTGACTTAAATACTCGGGAATTGCATACTCGCCCCCATTCCGAAACTCCGTGGTACCTGTCCATGAGACTGACTACAAAAGGCCGATACGCCGTAACCGCCATGCTTGACCTGGCGTTGCACGCGCAAAACGGGCCGGTGTCCCTGGCCGATATCTCTGAGCGCCAAGGCATCTCCCTGTCCTACCTCGAGCAGCTTTTCGCCAAATTGCGCCGCAGCAATCTGGTGTCCAGTGTCCGTGGTCCCGGTGGTGGCTATCAGCTATCGCGTGACATGCAGGGGATCCAGGTCGCTCAGGTGATCGATGCAGTGAATGAGTCGGTCGATGCAACCCGTTGCCAGGGGCTTGGTGACTGCCATGCCGGTGACACTTGCCTGACCCACCACTTGTGGTGCGATCTCAGCCTGCAGATCCATGAATTTCTGAGCGGTATCAGCTTGGCTGACCTTGTGACTCGCCGTGAGGTGCAAGAAGTAGCCCAGCGTCAGGACCTGCGCCGCAGTAATAGCAAGGCGCCGCGTCTGGATAAGATTGAAGCGTCCGCCGTCGAATGACAGCCATAGAGCTAGCGGCACGCCAGCCAGCCTGATTTAGGAGATAGTCCATGAAATTGCCGATTTACCTTGATTACTCTGCGACCACCCCGGTTGATCCGCGTGTCGCGCAAAAGATGAGTGAATGCCTGCTGGTCGACGGAAACTTCGGTAACCCGGCGTCCCGTTCCCACGTGTTCGGCTGGAAAGCCGAAGAGTCCGTGGAAAACGCTCGTCGTCAGGTCGCTGACCTGGTCAACGCCGACCCGCGTGAAATCGTCTGGACCTCCGGTGCCACCGAGTCCGACAACCTGGCAATCAAGGGTGTCGCGCATTTCTATGCCACTAAAGGCAAGCACCTGATCACCACCAAGATCGAACACAAGGCTGTCCTCGACACCATGCGCCAACTGGAGCGTGAAGGTTTCGAAGTCACCTACCTCGAGCCGCGTGAAGACGGTCTGATCACTCCAGCCATGATTGAAGCCGCGCTGCGTGAGGACACTATCCTGGTGTCGGTCATGCACGTGAACAACGAAATCGGCACCATCAACGATATCGCAGCCATCGGCGAACTGACCCGTTCCAAAGGGATCCTGTTCCACGTCGACGCCGCGCAGTCCACCGGCAAGGTCGAGATCGACCTGTCGAAGCTGAAAGTCGACCTGATGTCCTTCTCTGCCCACAAAACCTACGGCCCTAAAGGCATCGGCGCACTGTACGTGAGCCGCAAGCCGCGTGTTCGCATCGAAGCGACCATGCACGGCGGCGGGCACGAGCGTGGCATGCGCTCCGGCACTCTGGCGACTCACCAGATCGTTGGCATGGGCGAAGCGTTCCGTGTAGCCAAGGAAGACATGGCTGCCGAAAACGTACGAATCAAAGCCCTGAGCGACCGTTTCTTCAAGCAGGTCGAAGAGCTGGAAGAGCTGTACATCAACGGCAGCATGACTTCCCGCGTACCGCACAACCTGAACCTGAGCTTCAACTACGTTGAAGGCGAGTCGCTGATCATGGCGCTCAAGGATCTGGCGGTTTCCTCGGGTTCGGCCTGTACCTCGGCTTCCCTGGAGCCTTCGTACGTTCTGCGCGCCCTGGGCCGCAACGACGAACTGGCGCACAGCTCGATCCGTTTCACCTTCGGCCGTTTCACCACTGAAGAAGAAATCGACTACGCCGCGAAGAAAGTGTGCGAGGCCGTTACCAAGCTGCGCGCTCTGTCGCCGCTGTGGGACATGTACAAAGATGGCGTCGACATTTCGAAAATCGAGTGGGCGGCACACTGAATTTAAGTCGCCGCAAACGGGCCCTGTAAAACCTATCGAATACCGAGGTTTATAGGGCCTCAAGAGCGACTCTCTGATGAGTGAGGATTAAGAATCATGGCTTACAGCGAAAAGGTCATCGACCACTACGAAAACCCGCGCAACGTCGGCAAGATGGACGCGGAAGATCCTGATGTCGGTACCGGCATGGTCGGCGCTCCAGCGTGCGGCGACGTAATGCGTCTGCAGATCAAGGTCAACGAGCAAGGCATCATCGAAGACGCCAAGTTCAAGACTTATGGTTGCGGTTCGGCTATCGCCTCCAGCTCCCTGGCGACCGAGTGGATGAAAGGCAAGACTCTGGATGAAGCAGAGACCATCAAGAACACTCAGCTGGCTGAAGAACTGGCCTTGCCGCCAGTGAAAATTCACTGCTCCGTACTCGCTGAAGACGCTATCAAAGCGGCCGTTCGCGATTACAAGCAGAAGAAAGGCTTGATCTGACTTTCAAGATTTGGCGACGAGTAAGGAGTCACCGATGGCTATCAGCATGACAGAAGCGGCTGCTCAACACGTGCGACGCTCCCTCAATGGGCGCGGCAAAGGTGAAGGAATTCGTCTGGGTGTTCGCACCACAGGCTGTTCCGGTCTTGCCTACGTGCTGGAGTTTGTCGACGAGGTGGTTGCAGACGATCAGGTGTTCGAAAGTCACGGCGAGAAAGTGATTATCGATCCAAAAAGCCTGGCTTACCTGGACGGCACTGAGCTCGATTTCGTCAAGGAAGGGTTGAACGAAGGCTTCAAGTTCAATAACCCCAACGTGCGCGGTGAATGTGGCTGCGGCGAAAGCTTCAACATCTGAGGCTGGTCGTGGGTACTCCTTGTCATTTCGCTTTATTTGAACTGCGACCGAGTTTCCGTCTGGATCTCGACCAGTTGGCTACGCGCTACCGAGAGTTGGCGCGCGGCGTTCATCCAGACCGCTTTGCTGACGCTTCCGAGCGTGAGCAACGGCTGGCGCTAGAGCAATCCGCGAGCCTCAACGAGGCCTACCAGACGCTCAAAAATCCCCCAAAGCGCGCGCGATACTTGCTCGCCATGGGCGGTCGTGAGCTGCCGCTGGAGGTCACGGTGCATGATCCGGAGTTTCTTCTGCAGCAGATGGAGTTGCGTGAAGAGCTCGAAGACCTGCAAGACAGTGCCGATCTGGCTGGCGTCGCCGTGTTCAAGCGCCGCTTGAAGGTCGCGCAGGATGAACTGAACGAAAGCTTCGCGGCCTGTTGGGATAATGCTGCGCAACGTGAACAGGCCGAACGCCTGATGCG
>JAPLSD010000499.1 GCA_026398835.1 Pseudomonas sp. | reverse complement strand
CGGGTGATATCCGCCGCGTAAACCCGCACCCGGCTCAGGTCCAGATGCTCCAGACGGTTCTCGCGCAAGGAATGGGCAAAGCGCTCGGCGGCCGTTTGCCCGGCCCCGTCACGCACCAGGCACGCCACTTCGGTCGCGCCCCAGGCCAGCAGCGCTTCGACGATGTGCACGCCGACGAAGCTGTTGGCGCCGGTGACGATTACCTTGTGTACATCGCCCATTCGGCTGACCGGCAAGGCCTGCACATCCAGTTCGCGGAAGGCGTCGGCCATGGCCTTTTCGCTGAGGACTTCTTCGGTGCCACTGCCCCTGACCAGCGTCGCCAACTTGGCAATGGTCGGTACTTCGATGAAGCGGTTGATCGAAATGCTGCGCCCGAATTGTTCGCGCAAACGCAGGAGCATTCGCGACAAGAGAATCGAGTGGCCGCCGAGATTGAAGAAGCTTTCGTCGGTGGAAATGTCGCTGGCCGGCAACTCCAGCAGTTCGGCCCAGAGTTCCAGCAACTGCGCTTCGTCGGCAGTTTCGGGTAATCGACGCTGGTGGTTTTCAAGGAAACTGACCGGCAGTTCAAGCAGCGCTTTGCGATCGACTTTGCCGTTGCTGGCGTAGGGCATGCTTGCCAGTTCGGTCCAGGCGGTTGGCTGCATATAGTCCGGCAGAAACTGCACCGCGTGCGCTTTCAACGACTCGCGGGCGGCGCCCGGCTGATCTTCCTGAGGCTGGGCGAGGAAGGCCAGAATCCGTCGATTGCTATCGATGACCACCGCGACCTGACGGAATAACTGGCTGTCGCGCAAGCAGCGTTCGATCTCTTCTGGCTCGACCCGGAAGCCGCGAATTTTGACCTGATTGTCTCGTCGACCGCAGAGCTCAATCCCGTCGGCTGTCCACTTCGCCATATCGCCGGTGCGGTAGGCGCGCAAGCTTCGGCCGTCGGGCAGTGGCAGGTGCAGATAGCGTTCGGCGGTCTGCTGCGGGGTATTCAAATAGCCCAGGCAGACCCCGGGCCCGACGATGTACAGCTCACCGACGGTCTGCTCGGCAACGGGCTGG
>JAPLSD010000828.1 GCA_026398835.1 Pseudomonas sp. | reverse complement strand
GATCACCAGCGCCAGGTTCTTGAACTGCACTTCGTCCTGGAACAGCGCATGGGTGCCGACCACCATTGGAGCGCCGTTGGCGATCTGCTCCAGTGCTGCTACGCGGTTTTTGCCTTTGAGCTTGCCGGCCAGCCAGGCAGTTTCGATTCCCAGCGGCTGAAGCCAGCGCGTGAAGTTGATGAAGTGTTGTTCAGCGAGAATTTCGGTCGGTGCCATCAAGGCGACCTGATAGCCAGCCTCCAGCGCCTGCAAGGCGGCGAGGGCGGCGACCACGGTTTTGCCGGCGCCGACATCGCCCTGAATCAGCCGCAGCATCGGCTCGGGCTGACTGAGGTCGTAGGCGATTTCATTGCCGACCCGTTGCTGCGCACCGGTCGGCGGGAAGCCCAGGTTGGCCAGGTATTTCGCTGGCAGCACTTTGGCTTTCGGCAAGGCCGGTGCACGCTGGGATCGCAGACTTTCACGCAGGCGCTGCTGAGACAGTTGATGGGTCAGCAGTTCTTCGAACGCCAGGCGGTGCTGCGCCCAGTGATGACCCAATGCGAGCTCGTCGACATCGGCATCCGCCGGTGGGTGGTGCAGGTAACGAATGGCGTCGTCCAGCGGCGCCAGCTGATAGTCGCGCGCCAGTTCTTCCGGCAGCCAGTCAGGCAGGCTGCTCGGGCCGAGCAGGGCCAGGCTTTGCTGACAGAGTTGGCGCAGGCGTTGCTGGGTCAGGCCTTCGGTGAGCGGGTAGATCGGCGTCAGGGTTTGATCCACCGGCGGTGGTTCGTCACCGTTGATGGCGCGGTATTCCGGGTGATAGATTTCCAGCCCCGACGCGCCAGGCCGGGCCTCGCCATAACAGCGCACGCGGGTGCCGCGTTTGAGGCCTTCTTTTTGCGCATTGCTGAAATGATAGAAACGCAGGCTGAGGCCGCCGGTACCGTCCTGCAGACGCACCAGCAAACTGCGGCGCTTGCCCATGACCACGTCGGCACCGCTGACGGTCCCTTCGATCACCGCATCCTGACCCGGCCGCAGTTGGCCGATCGGCACCACGCGGGTGCGGTCCTGATAGCGCAATGGCAGGTGAAACAGGACATCCTGGAGATTCTCCAGTCCGACCTTGGCCAGTTTCTCGGCCATGGCTTCACCGACGCCCTTGAGCGCCGTAACCGACACCTTCGACAGCTCAGTCATTGCGGTTACTTAGCTCGCTGCTGGCGGCTTGGCCACCGAGCACAGACGGATCGAGTCAGCGAGGATCTCAATCGCTTTTGGCCGTGGAAAGCTGGCGCGCCAGGCGATCGCCACGGTGCGGAACGGCACGGGTGGGCTCAGCGGACGCACTTCGATCACGCCGGGGGCGTAGTGATGGCTGTCCACTGCCGAGAGCGGCAAGATCGAGATGCCGAGGCCGGAAGCGACCATATGCCGAATGGTTTCCAGGGAGCTGGACTCGACTGTGGTGTGCTTGGCACCGTCGCTGCCCTTTAGGGTCGGGCAGGCCTCGAGTACCTGATCGCGGAAGCAGTGACCTTCGCCGAGTAGCAGCAGGCTCTTGTCGTTGAGCAGGCTGGCATCGATGGTTTTCTTCTCGGTCCATGGGTGCGAGCTGGGCATCAGCACGTAGAACGGCTCATCGTAAAGCTGCAGGGTCAGCACGTCGGCTTCGTTGAACGGCAGGGCGATGATGATCGCATCCAGTTCGCCGTTGCGCAGTTTGTCGCGCAGGACGTGGGTGAAATTCTCTTCGATGTACAACGGCATCTGCGGGGCGACCCGGTGCAGTTGTGGAATCAGGTGCGGGAACAGGTACGGGCCGACCGTGTAGATCGCGCCGACTTTCAGCGGGGCCGTCAGCTGGTTCTTGCCGGCCTGGGCCAGTTCGCGAATGCCTTGGGCCTGTTCGAGAACCTTCTGGGCCTGGGCGACAATGCCTTCGCCGACAGGCGTCAGGCGCACCGCGCTTTTGCTGCGCTCGAAAATCAGCACACCGAGCTCGTCTTCAAGCTTCTTCACACCCACCGAAAGCGTCGGCTGGCTGACGTGGCAACGCTCGGCCGCATGGCCGAAGTGCTGCTCTTGGGCGAGGGTAACGATGTAGCGTAATTCTGTGAGAGTCATAGCGGCGTCCATGAGGTTGCGGGCCAAGCATACCGGCTGCAATCGATAGACGCACGTTATCAGACTGGGTGAGGAATGCGACACTGGGCAATGCATGTTTGGCGGTGACGGATATGCAAAAGGCACCTTTCGGTGCCTTTTGATCTTCAGCGGCGACGTTTTTCGATGTTGTAAACGAACGGCGCAACGATTTCGATCGAGCCATTGTTCAGCATGTCGGCCGGGGGCTTGGGCAGCGGTTGGGCACGGCGGATCATTTCCAGGGTGGCCCGGTCCAGATCGGCATTGCCCGAGCGCCCTACCAATTCGTAGGACAGCACGTTGCCTTCAGCGTCGACCACGAAGCGCAGACGGTTCATGCCTTCCTTACCGCGCGATTGAGCGCCGGGCGGATACTTCTTGTACTTCGCCAGATGCGCGAGCAGCGTGCCTTGCCAGCTTTCCTTGGCGGCAGTCTGCGCCGCGGCAGGGCCAGGTGTCGGCTGCGCGGACTTGTCCGTCTGTGCAGGCGTCGGCGGTGCGTCGCTAGGCCTTTCCTCGGAAGGTTTTTCCTTCGGTGGCGCAGGCTTTTCTACCACGGGCTTGGGCGGTTGCGGCTTTGGCTTGGGTTTGACCGGCTTGGGCACTGAGATCGTAGGTTTTGGCGCCTTCGCGAGTTTAGGCAACGGCAGCTCTTCGACCGGGGCCGGTGGTTGCGGCGCCGTCACGACTTTCGGCGGTGCCGGTGGAGGCGGTGCCGGAACCGGCGCCAGCTCGACCATCATCGCCATCGGCGGCAATTCGACCGGCTGTGGCGACGACCAGTTGAGCGCGAGGAGAATCGCGACCGCATGGACGCCCAGCACCACTGCCAGGCTAGCGCTGTAACGCGTCAGCTTTTGGTGCGTCGTGATCATTTCTTGGCTGCCGTCTCAAGTCCGACCAGGCCGACTTTCAGGTATCCGGCTGCCCGCAGGGCATCCATCACGCTCATCAAGTCGCCGTAGTCCACGCCTTTATCGGCCTGGAAGAAGATCGTCGTGTCCTTCTTGCCTTGAGTCTTGGCGTCAAGGGTGGCGCCAAGGCTTTCAGCCTTCACTTCGTCTTCACCAAGGAACAGTCGCTGATCGGCCTTGACGCTGAGGAACACTGGTTTCTCTGGCCGCGGTGCTGGTTTGGCGCTCGAGGCAGGCAGGTCGACTTTAATGTCCACAGTCGCCAGCGGTGCTGCCACCATGAAGATAATCAGCAGCACCAGCATCACGTCGATAAACGGCGTGACGTTGATTTCGTGGTTCTCGGCGAGATCGTCGTCAGCGCCTTCTTTTAAATGCAGGCCCATGGCCGATTACCCCACTTTCACCATGTGCGGTTGCGAGCTGCGCTCGGGCGGCAGGTAGTCGAGGTCGCGGCTGACCAGCAGCAGGACTTCTGCCGACGCATCGGAAACCTGCGCCTTGTAGCCAGCGATGGAGCGGGCGAAGACGTTGTAGATCACCACCGCCGGGATCGCTGCCACCAGACCCAAAGCGGTCGCCAGCAGGGCTTCGGCAATGCCGGGAGCCACGACAGCGAGGTTAGTGGTTTGGGTTTTGGCGATGCCGATAAAGCTGTTCATGATGCCCCACACGGTACCGAACAGGCCGACGAAGGGCGCAGTAGAACCGATGGTTGCCAGCACACCGGTGCCACTGCTCATGTTGCGGCCACAGGCTGCAACCAGACGCTCAAGGCGGAAGGCGACGCGCTCTTTGATGCCTTCTTTTTCACGGCTGTTAGCCGACAGGCGCATTTCTTCCAGAGCGTCGTGGACCAGCAGGTTGGCGAGGGTGCCTGACTGGGTGGCGGTTGCGCTGGCTTCTTTAAGGGTGGTGGCTTTTTTCAGGTGGGCGATTTCACTGCGCAGGCGACGCTTGGCGCCCAGCAGTTCAAAGCCCTTGGCGATCCAGATGGTCCAGGTGATGATCGAGGCGATGGCCAGGCCGATCATCACGATTTTTACGATAATGTCGGCGTTCTGGTACATGCCCCAAGGCGACAAGTCGTGAGCCATGCCCAGCGAGTTGTCCGCCTCGAGTACTTCAGGCTGGCCTTCCAGGGTTGCGCCTTCAGCAGCCGGAGCCGGGTCGGCAGCGACCGGGGTCGCAACCGCAGCGGCATGATCAGCAGGTGCGGTGGGATGCACAGGCTCATTGGCAAACGCGGCGGTCGGTGCCAGCAGCAGGCTGAACAGCAGCGCTGTTACCATGCGCCAGGCGCGCGATGGGCTAGGAAGCGTGGTAGGCAAAGCGGGAAGTTGATTGCTTGTCATGCTGACCGGACCTAAGAGGGAAAACGGTAAATGTCCTTCCAGGCCTCGCAGGGCCGAGAACAAAGCGGCGTGCATTATTGCAATTAATTCTTGTTAACAAAAGTAATAGAGTCTCTTTTTTATTCGACTACCAGCTGATCGTCCATTGTCGACGCCAGGCTGGGCCTTTCTGAAAGGAGTTTTGTGATGTCCACCCCTTCTGTTTTGATCGCCGGCTGCGGTGACGTCGGTAGCCGTTTTGCCACTCAACTACTGGTCGAAAACTGGTTGGTTTATGGGCTGCGTCGGAACATTTCGCGCTTGCCGGCTGGCGTCGTGGGGGTGGCAGGCGACCTGTTCAATGAGCAATGCCCGGCCGACTGGCCGACTGCGAAAGTGGATTACCTGGTGTATTGCGCTGCGGCCACCGAACACGACGAGGCCGGTTATCGCGCGGCCTATGTCGAAGGCCTGCAGCATGTGCTGGGCTGGTTGAAGCAGTGTGGCCAGCAGCCAAAGCGCCTGCTGTTTGTCTCCAGTAGCAGCGTGTATGGCCAGCAGACCGGTGAATGGATTGACGAAAGTTCGCCGACCGAGGCCAACGGTTATTCCGGACGGTTGATGCTGGAAGCCGAGCAAGTGGCCTTGCACAGCGGCATACCGGCCAGTCTGGTGCGCTTGACGGGTATCTATGGTCCAGGCCGTGAGTGGCTGTTGACTCAGGTACGCCAGGGCTATCGGGTCGCTATCGATCCGCCGCTGTATGGCAACCGGATTCACGTCGACGATGCGGCAGGTCT
>JAPLSD010000525.1 GCA_026398835.1 Pseudomonas sp. | reverse complement strand
CAAACCGGCCACCGAATGGGTCGCCAGCGTTATCGCTGAGCTCAAATCCCTGCCGGACGTGGTGCTGTTGCCCCGCGCCACCGTCAACGGCTACCACGACCATAACTTCCTGACCATTCACGAGCGCCTCACCGATCACCTCGGCGACCGCGCACCGATCGGTCAAGTGCGTCAGCGCATCCACCGGGTTCGCGCCACACGTGTGGTGCTGGCGACCGGCGCTCATGAGCGTCCACTGGTCTACGGCAACAACGACGTGCCGGGCAACATGCTGGCCGGCGCCGTCTCGACTTACGTGCGTCGTTACGGCGTCGCACCGGGCAAAAAACTCGTGCTCTCCACTAACAACGATCACGCCTACCGCGTGGCGCTGGACTGGCTTGATGCCAGCCTGCAAGTGGTGGCCATCGCTGACGCACGGAGCAATCCACGCGGCGCGCTGGTAGAAGAAGCGCGGGCCAAAGGCATTCGTATTCTGACCGGCAGCGCAGTGATCGAAGCGCGTGGCAGCAAGCACGTGACCGCAGCTCGCGTCGCGGCCATTGATGTTAAAGCTCACTCCGTGACCAGTCCTGGCGAATGGCTGGAGTGCGATCTGGTGGCCAGTTCCGGCGGCTACAGCCCAGTCGTTCACCTGGCTTCACACTTGGGCGGCAAGCCGATCTGGCGTGAAGACATCCTCGGCTTCGTACCGGGCGAAGCACCGCAGAAACGCGTGTGCGTTGGTGGCGTGAATGGCGTGTACAGCCTCGGCGACACCTTGGCCGACGGTTTTGAAGGCGGCGTGCGCGCTGCCAGCGAAGCCGGGTTCAAAGCGGTCCAGGGCGTGTTGCCAAAAGCCCTGACCCGTCTGGAAGAGCCGACTCTGGCGTTGTTCCAGGTGCCTCACGAAAAGGCCACCGCACGGGCGCCGAAGCAATTCGTTGACCTGCAGAACGACGTTACCGCCGCCGCCATCGAACTGGCGACCCGCGAAGGTTTCGAATCGGTCGAACACGTTAAACGCTACACCGCACTGGGCTTCGGTACCGACCAGGGCAAACTGGGCAACGTCAACGGTCTGGCCATTGCGGCGCGTTCACTGAACGTGACCATCCCGCAAATGGGCACCACCATGTTCCGCCCGAACTACACGCCGGTAACTTTCGGCGCAGTCGCCGGTCGTCACTGTGGCCACATCTTCGAGCCGGTGCGTTACACCGCCTTGCAAGCCTGGCACGTGAAGAACGGCGCCGAGTTTGAAGACGTCGGCCAGTGGAAGCGTCCATGGTACTTCCCGAAAAAAGGTGAAGACCTGCATGCCGCCGTCAAACGCGAATGCAAAGCCGTGCGCGACAGCGTCGGCCTGCTCGATGCGTCGACCCTGGGCAAGATCGACATTCAAGGCCCGGATGCGCGTGAGTTCCTCAACCGCGTCTACACCAACGCCTGGACCAAGCTCGATGTGGGCAAGGCCCGTTACGGCCTGATGTGCAAAGAAGACGGCATGGTGTTCGACGACGGCGTTACGGCTTGTCTGGCGGACAACCACTTCCTGATGACCACCACCACCGGCGGCGCTGCGCGCGTGCTGCAATGGCTGGAAATCTACCAACAGACCGAATGGCCAGACCTCAAGGTGTACTTCACCTCGGTCACTGACCACTGGGCGACCATGACCCTGTCCGGGCCGAACAGCCGCAAGCTGCTCAGCGAAGTCACCGACATCGATCTGGACAAGGACGGCTTCCCGTTCATGACCTGGAAAGAAGGCTTGGTAGGCGGTGTGCCGGCACGGGTGTTCCGTATCTCGTTCACCGGTGAGTTGTCCTACGAGGTCAACGTCCAGGCCGACTACGCCATGGGCGTTCTGGAAAAAATCGTCGAGGCTGGCAAAAAGTACAAGCTGACCCCGTACGGCACCGAAACCATGCACGTACTGCGGGCCGAGAAGGGCTTCATCATCGTCGGTCAGGATACCGACAGCTCGATGACCCCGGACGACCTGAACATGGGCTGGTGTGTTGGCCGGACCAAACCGTTCTCCTGGATCGGCTGGCGCGGCATGAACCGTGAAGACTGCGTGCGTGATCAGCGCAAACAGTTGGTGGGCCTGAAGCCGATCGATCCGACCAAATGGCTGCCTGAAGGCGCGCAACTGGTGTTCAACACCAAGCAAGCGATCCCGATGAGCATGGTCGGTCACGTCACCTCCAGCTACACCTGCGGTACGTTGGGCTACTCGTTTGCCCTGGGTGTGGTTAAAGGCGGCCTCAAGCGTCTGGGCGAGCGAGTCTTCGCACCTCTGGCCGACGGCAGCGTGATCGAAGCGGAAATCGTTTCTTCGGTGTTCTTCGATCCGAAAGGCGATCGCCAGAACATCTAACGCCGGATGATCGTTCCCACGCTCCGCGTGGGAATGCATCCCGTGACGCTCCGCGTCACAAGGCTTGAGCGAACACAGAATTCAAGACAGGTGCTTTATGACCGCAGCCAATGTTTACCAACAACGCCCAACCACCGGCGCAAAGGCCGAGTCGTCGTTGCATCATGCCGACCTCGCCAGCCTGGTGGGCAAGGGCCGCAAAAACGCAGGTGTCACCGTGCGTGAAAAGAAACTCCTCGGCCACCTGACCATTCGTGGTGACGGCCATGACCCAGCGTTCGCCGCTGGCGTGCACAAGGCCCTGGGCCTGGAATTGCCGGTGGCCCTGACCGTCGTCGCCAAGGGCGAAACCAGCCTGCAATGGATGGGGCCGGACGAATGGCTGCTGATCGTGCCAACTGGCGAAGAATTCGCTGCCGAGAAAAAACTGCGTGAAGCGCTGGGTGCTCTGCACATCTCCATCGTCAACGTCAGCGGTGGCCAACAGCTTCTCGAGCTGAGCGGCCCGAAAGTCCGCGAAGTGCTGATGAAATCCACCAGCTACGACGTGCACCCCAACAACTTCCCGGTGGGTAAAGCCGTCGGCACCGTGTTCGCCAAATCGCAACTGGTGATCCGCCACACCGCCGAAGACACCTGGGAACTGGTGATCCGCCGCAGCTTCTCCGATTACTGGTGGCTGTGGTTGCAGGATGCAGCGGCTGAGTATGGCCTTAGCGTTCAGGCCTAAGATCGCCTCGCGGGCAAGCCTCGCTCCTACAGACGATCACAATCCTGTAGGAGCGAGGCTTGCCCGCGATCAACCGCGCAGCGGTTGCACATAACGAACAGGAGTCACCGCACTATGAGCCGCGCCCCAGACACATGGATTTTGACCGCCGACTGCCCAAGCGTATTGGGCACGGTGGATGCGGTGACCCGTTTTCTGTTCGAACAGGGTTGCTACGTCACCGAGCACCACTCCTTCGATGATCGACTTTCGGGCCGCTTCTTCATTCGTGTGGAATTCCGTCAACCCGACGACTTCGACGAACAGGCGTTCCGCGCAGGTCTGGCCGAACGGACCGACGCTTTCGGCATGATCTTCGAACTGACACCGCCGCACCACCGGCCAAAAGTGGTGATCATGGTCTCCAAGGCCGATCACTGCCTCAATGACTTGCT
>JAPLSD010000002.1 GCA_026398835.1 Pseudomonas sp. | reverse complement strand
TGACCGTACCGAGTCGGCAATCCTCAAGATGTTCCACATGAGCCGCAAGGACGAGCCGTTCGGCGAGGTCATTCGTTCACTGAACCTGACTCCCGTGTCGATCAGCTACGAATACGACCCGTGCGATCAGGCCAAGGCCCGCGAGCTGTACATCCGCGCCACCGCCGGGACTTACAGCAAGGTGCCGGGCGAGGACGATGCCAGCATTGCTAAAGGCATCACCGGTTATAAAGGTCGCGTGCATGTGAATTTCGCCGCGCCGATCACCGAACTCTTCGAAGACACCAAGCAACTGGCGATCGAAATGGACCGGCAGATTCTCGGTGGCTACCGGTTATTTCCAGTGCACTATCTCGCTTACGCGCAATGGAGCGACGCCGACCCGCAATTGCCGGTGCCGCCCGCCGGCGACCTGTTCCCGGCCGAGGAATTGGCCAAAGCCCAGGAAGAATGGCAACGCCGCCTGGATTCCTGCCCCGTAGAGCACCGTCCGTTTCTGGTGCGCCAATACGCAATGCCGGTACGCAATCAGTATCGGGTCAAGGCTGGTTTGCTGCTGTAAGGCAATCGCTGAATATGACAACGGCGCCCTTAGGCGCCGTTTTGTTTTTCTGCAGAGGATTCGCCTCAATACCGGTCAACGTAGCCTTCGGCAACTGCTACGGGATTTAGGGTCCTTAGACCCGGGTGCTGACCCACGACACCAGCAACGCCAACGCCAGACAGGCGAAGCCAAAGCAGTAGTAAAGCCGGTTCATGCGCATGCTCGCAACGTCCAGAAGCTCCACCGGTTGGTCGAGCGCTCGGCGTTGGGTTTGCGATTCCATGCTGGCCATGGCGCGCTGCTCACGACGACGGGTCGCGTGCAGCAGCCAACCGCCAGGGCAGGCTAGCAGCAAGGCGAGGACATTGATCAGTTTGGCGGGGTGGGCGTTGAACATGGACCAGATCAGCTGCAGCGACATCATCAACCTCGAGTAAAACATGCCATAGGGGCCGTTGAACAAGCACCCGCGGCGCGGATTCTACCGAAAGCCCTGACGCATGCCCCGCCCTTTTCGATAAAACAACCCGCCATCCGCCGATTAATTTACGCGGTCACGCGTTCGTCATCTGAACAAGCCAGTCTGTTGACCCTCGATACCGACACGGAGCTTGTCATGCTGCACGCAGAAAACCAGGATCGCCTTTATCTGATCTCCCCCAGCGATGAGCAGGAAGCGCTGATCGGTGGCCTGGCCTTCAACGTCCAGGACCGCCATTGGTTGGTGTATTGCGCCCTCGGTGGACATCAACATGCTGATCTGCCAGAGACCGACTTGCTGACCGGCGTGAGCATGCTCGACTTCTATGTCGAAGCGGCCTGAATTCATACACGCGTGAAAAAGCCCGGCTTCAGAGATGAAGTCGGGCTTTTTCGTAGCCGGCAAATCGTCTACATGAATCTTATTGGCTCAGGATCTGACCAATGGACGGATCCTTGAACAACCGGGTCAAGGCATCGCTCAACACGTCACTGACCAGCTTGGTGTTGGTTTCCTGGTTCGGTGCCATACCGAAACGCTGATCCAGGGACGCACCGTAACGGCCGCTGTAGCGACGGCTGGCGTTCGACACATCGGAGCGCAAGGTCGCGCCGATAGTCGCTTCGGTCACGTACATCCCTTCTTTAGGCGACTGGTACTTCAGCTCGACCAGGGTCACGGTCACTTGCGGGGCGTTCAGGGCATTCGGGCTTGGGGTGAAACCCAGCAGGCGCACGGCAGCTTCAGCCTGGGCTTGCAGTTTGGGCACGATATCGGCGCTGGCGACGCTGAGGGCGCTGGTTTCAGGGTACAGACCGCCACGGGTCCCCAGGGTTGGTGACGGACGGCCGTCGACCACTTTCACCACCACCGGCTGGCCCTGGCCCACAGGCGCGAGCTGGGCCGTGAGTTTCGGTTGCGGACTGAGTTGTTGCGGGCTGTAGGCGCAGCCAACCAGCGTCAAACTGGTCACAGTGATCAAACCGAACAACAGGCGTTGCAACATGCGCATCTCTCCAGAATCAGGCACGAACAGACTGCCAGTATAGCGGTGGGCCAGTGCTGCGAACTAGCGCTACGCAACACTTGCTCAAATGTCTGACCCAGACACCCCGGGCAGGTTCCTGTCACCTCGCTGTCACACCCGTTACACACTCGTGTCATCCCGGGCGTGCAATTCTATCCAGGCTTTCAAGCAGTGCAGCGTGCCGCCAATGGCTGACGGCGGGGTCGAAATCGTAGAGATCCGCCCCAACTGGCTGCATCAATCATTGCCCGCTGACGCTCGTATCCGCCTGCGCATTCGTCGCTCACGGCTGCAACAACGGTTGACCACCTGACCAAACGGCTAATAAAAGTCATTTAACAGGACCATTTCTCTACGTTTCTTCGCTACAATCTCCCCCCGATTATAAGGACGTCTCCTGATCGGGCCTCGCAGCATCGCTAATGCGCTTGTATTAGCTCCCCGCACCGCCCACAGAGAGCCGCCCACACAGATCGAGTGAAGCTGGCGCGCTTGCTGTTTCTCCTGCAAACCACCACTTTTCGCGAATCTGCCAGAGCTGCCATTGCGCTCGGTCACTGAGCTGTTTGCCCGTTTTGCCGGTCATGTATTCCATGTCGGCATTTAATCCTCGGGCCCGGTGCCAGGCTGAGGCAGCCCTTTTTTGAGGTTCACGTCTTCAAAAGAGCGTGAAAAAACGGGTTTTCACAACTTCACAAGAGTGTGGCGAGCAAATGAATAGTTTTGCGTTTGAAAATGCACTATTAGCGTCTACAACAGCCCAATTACACAGGACTGAGCACTCCTCAAGAACTGGAGCCTGAAGCCTGTCCGCTACGGATTTGGTTGCACAAACGGACGCCTTGACCATAAGTCGAATTGCCTCCCGTACGCTGAAGTGAGTTCATACGAACTTTAGGCCGGTTGGTAGCGTCCGTCGAAGTTGCGAAAAATTGCGAAGATTCGGACATGGCGATCCTGGCCATGGGTGACCTGGGGCTTTATTTGAAGCATGCCCCGTAACTCCTGGCAGCTATGCCGTCAATTTGGTGCTGCAGATTTTGGAGACGCGTTAAATGGCGCATAACGAAGCAGTCGACGTGGTACTGGTTGGGGCGGGCATCATGAGTGCCACCCTCGCCGTACTGCTCAAAGAGCTCGACCCCGCGATCAAGCTGGAAGTCGTCGAGCTGATGGATTCGGGTGCCGCGGAGAGTTCCAACCCGTGGAACAACGCCGGTACCGGTCACGCCGGGCTGTGTGAGCTGAACTACACGCCACAGGCCGCCGACGGCACTGTCGACATCAAGAAAGCCGTGCACATCAACACCCAGTTCGAGGTGTCGAAGCAGTTTTGGTCTTATCTGACCCAAAAAAGCACGTTCGGCTCGTCCAAGACCTTCATCAGTCCGGTGCCGCACCTGAGCTTCGTGCAAGGTGAAAAAGGCGTTTCGTTCCTCAAGGAACGTTTCAAGATGCTGCATAAGCATCACGCCTTCGCGGACATGGAATACACCGAAGACAAGGCGAAAATGGCTGAGTGGATGCCATTGATGATGCCTAGTCGTCCGACTGACGAAGTCATCGCCGCAACCCGCGTGATGAACGGTACCGACGTCAACTTCGGCAACCTGACCAATCAATTGCTCCAGCACCTGAGCAGCGCACCCGATGCCCAGGTCAAGTACTGCAAACGCGTCACCGGCCTCAAGCGTAATGGCAGCGGCTGGACCGTCAGCATCAAAGACGTGAACACTGGCAACTCCCGCGATGTAGACGCTAAATTTGTCTTCCTCGGTGCCGGCGGTGCTGCACTGCCATTGCTGCAAGCCTCGGGCATCGAAGAAAGCAAAGGCTTCGGTGGTTTCCCGATCAGCGGCCAATGGCTGCGTTGCGACAACCCGGAAGTGGTCAAACACCACCAGGCCAAGGTTTACAGCCAGGCAGCAGTGGGTTCGCCACCGATGTCGGTGCCGCACCTGGACACCCGTGTCGTCGATGGCAAGAAGTCCCTGCTGTTCGGACCTTACGCCGGGTTCACCACCAAGTTCCTCAAGCACGGTTCGTTCATGGACCTGCCGATGTCGGTTCGCGCCGGCAACATCGGCCCAATGCTGGCTGTGGCCAAAAACAACATGGACCTGACCAAGTACCTGGTCAGCGAAGTGATGCAGTCGATGGAACAACGTCTGGAATCGCTGCGTCGCTTCTACCCTGAAGCCAAGGCTGAAGACTGGCGCCTGGAAGTGGCCGGTCAGCGCGTGCAGATCATCAAGAAAGACCCGAAGAAAGGCGGCGTTCTGCAGTTCGGTACCGAACTGGTCGCAGCCAAGGACGGTTCTTTGGCCGCTCTGCTCGGTGCCTCGCCTGGTGCGTCGGTCACCGTTTCGATCATGCTTGAGCTGATCGAACGCTGCTTCCCGGAAAAAACCAAAGGCGTTTGGGCAACCAAACTCAAGGAAATCTTCCCGGCTCGGGAAAAGGTTCTGGAAACCGACGCTGCGCTGTACCGCAAGATCAACACGCAGAACAACGTCGCTCTGGA
>JAPLSD010000691.1 GCA_026398835.1 Pseudomonas sp. | reverse complement strand
GGTGGCGCGGCCTTCTTCGCTGACTTCCAGCGGCACGATGTAACCCGGCAAGCGGATCCGCTGCCCGTCCAGGCTCTTCACCACCGGCGCGTTGGGCAGCTCTTGCCTGGCCGCCGGTGCAGCTTCGGCGGCCAGGGCGTCACTCATCTTCGACAAATCGTGCAGCGGCGTCATGTTCGGCACTTCCGGCGCGGCATCCGGCGGGATCATCTGCGACCAGGTCAGGTCTTTCGGTTCGGCGGCCCACAATGGCATGGCGACTAGCAACAACAGCGCAAGCAGGGCGCGGGACATGACATGGCTCCTCATGAAACGAAAGGTCATAAACAGATGCTCATAAACGAATGGACAGGCCATCGGCCAACGATTGTCGGTAGGCGCGCCAGGCCGGCACGCTGCCCATCAGCAACGCGGCGATCAGGATACCGCCGAGCAGCGTCCACTCATATTCGCTCGGCCAGGCCAGCGGCAGGTACAAACCGTAAGTCGACTGCACATAACCTTGCGCCAGGGCGATGCTCAGGTACAACAGCCCCAACCCGGTAATCACCCCGGATAGCGCCAGGGCAAAAGCTTCAAGTACCAGCAAGGTCGCGATATGCCACGGCCGTGCGCCGACCGAACGCAGGATCGCCATCTCTCGGCGGCGTTCGTTGAGGCTGGTGAGAATCGCGGTGAGCATGCCGATCAGACCGGTCAGTACCACGAACAACGAAATCACAAACAAGGCTTTTTCCGCCGTGCCCATCATGCTCCAGAGCTCCTGCAAGGCCACGCCTGGCAGGATCGCCAGCATCGGCTCGCCACGGAATTCGTTGATCTCACGCTGCACGGCGAAGGTCGCAATCTTGTTGTTGAGGCCAAGCATGAACGCGGTGATGGCTTGTGGCGTCAGGTCCATGTTGCGTGCCTGATCGGCGCTGATGCGGCCGTTGCCCTGAGCTGGCACGCCGTTATGCCAGTCGATGTGGATCGCTTCCATGCCGCCAAGGCTGATGTGCAGCGTGCGGTCCACCGGGGTGCCAGTACGCTTCAAAATGCCGACTACGGTGAACGGCTTGTCGTCGTGTTTGACCAGACTGATCACCGCCACGCCGTGGGCCAGCACCAGTTTGTCACCGAGTTTGTAATGCAGGGCGTCGGCGACTTCAGCGCCGAGTACCACTTCGAACGGGTCGGTATTGAAGGCCCGGCCACTGGCCAGTTGCAGGCTTTGTTGGCGACCGTATTGGTAGTGCTGAAAGTAGGCGTCAGTGGTGCCCATGACGCGATAACCGCGATGGGAATCACCGAGGGAAATCGGAATTGCCCACTTCACTTTCGGGTTGCTTGCGAAGTGTTCGAAGCTGTCCCAGCGGATGTTGTTGGTGGCGTTGCCGATGCGAAATACCGAGTACAGCAACAGATTGACCGAGCCGGAGCGGGCGCCGACGATCAGGTCAGTACCGCTGATGGTGCTGGCGAAACTGGCGCGGGCTTCGGTGCGCACACGCTCAACCGCCAACAGCAAGCACACCGACAGGGCAATGGCGAACGCGGTGAGGATCGCGGTAAAGCGGCGGTTAGCCAGGCTGGCCATGGCTAGACGAAACAAATACATCTCAAACCTCGAACGGGGTGGCGGCGCGATTGAGATCGGCCAGCGACAAGTTGCGATCAAACAGCGGCGCCAGGCTCTGGTCGTGACTGACAAACAGCAGGCTGGCCCCCGCTTCGCGGCACTCGGCAAACAACAAACGGATAAACGCCTCGCGGGCGTCATAGTCCAGGGCAGAGGTCGGTTCGTCGGCGATCACCAGTTCCGGCTGGCCAATCAGCGCACGTGCGGCGGCAACCCGTTGCTGCTGGCCGATGGACAGCGAGTCGGCGCGACGGCCTAGCAGGTTCGGATCTTTCAAACCCAAATGGGCGAGCAACGTTGCGGCGGCCTGATCGACACTGCCATGGCGCTGGATCGCACGGCTGGCACGCAATTTTGAGAAGTGGCAGGGCAATTCGACGTTCTCGCGCACCGAGAGAAACGGCAGCAAGTTGAACTGCTGGAAAATGTAGCCAGTGTGATCGACGCGGAAGCGGTCGCGAGCACCGGCCGAGAGTTCGGTCAGTTCCTGGCCAAGCAGGCGAATGCTGCCGTGATTGGGCTTTTGCACCCCGCCGAGCAAGCCGAGCAGAGTGGTCTTGCCACTGCCGCTGGGCCCTTTGAGGAACAGCGTTTCACCGGGTTCGAGGCGAAACGCCGGGATGTCCAGCAACTGCGGATGACCGGGCCAGCTGAAGCCCAGGTCGGACAGTTCGATAAGTGCTTGGGTCATGTGCAGAGGGTTCGCCAATAAATACGCATTTTTTGTCGCCTGCAAATCCGTCATCGCGGGCAAGTCGGAACGCCGCCGGCTTGCCCGCGATCGACCGTGTAGCGGTCGCAATGGGCGTCAATCAGAATTTCAGGCTTGCAGCCTTCGCCGTCGCTTCAACGCCTTGCTGACCACTCGGGCTGATGAGTTGTACCTGAATTTTCTGAGTAGCAGGGAAGGTCTTGAAGACTTGCGTCAGGTCCAGATTCTTCAGCGCGCTCGGTGTGGCACAGGTGAATTGGTAGTGGGCGTGGATCTCGCTGTGTTCGTGGTGATGTTCGTGGCCGGCGGCATCTTTGACGTCTTCGTCATGGTCTTCATCTTCGTCGTGCTCATCGGCATCCGGCTTGTCGCCGAACAACGGGCTTTCC
>JAPLSD010000085.1 GCA_026398835.1 Pseudomonas sp. | reverse complement strand
CCACTGCGCGATTCACAGAGCGCCGACCAGAAACGCTCAACGCCCCAGCCGCTGGGCAATACACAGCCAGCACCGGCAATCGCGACCGGCGTTTTTGCAACACCCATCATGCGTGCTCCCGATATTTGCCAAGCACCAGCGAGGTGTTGAGACCACCGAAACCGAATGAGTTGCTCAGCGCCACATTGACCCGGCGGTTGACCGCCTGATGGGCACAGTAGTCCAGGTCGCACAGCTCATCGGCGTCGTGCAGGTTGATCGTTGGCGTAATACGGTCGTGCCGACAGGCCAGTGCCGTGACAATGAATTCCGGTGCGCCGGCCGCCGCGATCAGATGCCCGAATTGCGACTTGTTGGCGCTGATCGCCAACCGTCGGTAGTGCTCGCGTTCAGCGAACACCGTCTTGATCGCCAGGGTTTCGGCGGCATCGTTGAGCGGCGTCGACGTCCCGTGAGCGTTGATCAGATCCACCTGTTGCGGCGCAATCCCGGCGTCGTGCAACGCGGTCTGCATGGCCAGGGCTGCGCCACGTCCTTGCGGGTCGGGCGCGGTCACCTTGTAACCGTCCAGGCTGCTGCCAAAACCCAGCACTTCGGCGTAGGGGATGGCGCCACGCGCCAGCGCTCGTTCCAGGGTTTCAAGTACGACAAAGCCACCGCCCTCGCCCGCAATCAAGCCACTGCGGTGGCGATCGAAAGGCCGGCAAAGCTCGGTTCCCCAGCGCTGCTCGCTACTCGCCGCGCCCAATAGATACAGTGCGGTCATGGTGTCCAGGCTCAACACAGAGTCAGCCCCGCCCGCGATCGCTACCTCGACCTCGCCACGACGAATCATCTGAAAAGCATTGCCGATGGCCTGGGACGCGCCGGCACAGGCGCTGCTGATATTGATCACCGGTCCTTCGCAACCGATTCCGTCGGCAATGACCCGCGCCAGTCGGTCGTTGCTCTGGCACAACGAACCGGCAGGATTGACTTGATCCACCCGGGCCATCAGGTGGCGCCAGGCAGGGGTTTCATTGGGTTCGCCGGAGAACGTCAGCAGCATGTCCTGGAGACTGTGCGCCGGTGCGCCGGAGGCACACAAGACGGCAGCTTCACGCAGCTGAGCGAGATCCAGCCCACTGTCAGTCACCGCCTGGCTGGCGGCAACCCAGCCAAATTGGCTGCGTTTTTCCAGGGCCATTTGCCAGGCTGGATGGCCCTGCAGATAACCGGGCAACAGACCTGAATCCACCGGCGCCGCATAGCGTACCGGGAATGCTCCGGCCTTCACGCCTTCGGGCTGCCACGGGCGGATGCAGTGTTCACCGCGCAACATTTTTCCCCACATGGACTGCCATTCGAAACCGAATCCGGTCACGGCGCCCATACCGGTTATCACGATCCTTGTCGCGCTCATGCGTGTTTCTCCATGACT
>JAPLSD010000487.1 GCA_026398835.1 Pseudomonas sp. | reverse complement strand
AGACTGAAAATATTGCTGGCCGATTCTCGGACCTTGAACAGTTCGGGCGAGGTTTCGAGGATTTCATCCACCGAGCCTGAGACGAACTGGAACAGCTCGGCGATCTCGGTCAGACGTGCGCGGGCGTCCTGGTCCTCGACCCGGCTGATTTTCAGCTCTGGATTGCCCTGGAGCATACCGTTGAGCACTTGGCCAAAGCGCGCCGCATCACGACCAAAGGCATCGGCGGCTTGCACGGCGGTTTCGTCACCGGACAGCACGGTGTTCACCGCACCGAGAATTCGCTCGGCCAACAGCGACTGACGCTGAGCCATGGCTACCTGACTGGCCGGAGCCCCGCGCTGTAGCAGGATCTCCACGACTTTCTCGTACTCGACCTGCAATTGCGGCACGGTCTCGGCCAGCGTCGCAGCGACCTGGTGCAGGGATAGCACGGTCTGTTCGCTGGAAAGAATCGCGTCGGTGTTTTTCAGCAGGCGCTCCCAATCGAGCTGCACGGCACGCATTTGCGGGCGCACGGCCGATGGCGCGCCCGGCAGGCCGGTGGCTGGGTCGCCTTTTTTCAGGTAACCCCAGCGTTGCGCAAAATCGTTGCGCGCCTCACTCAGCAGCTTGAATGCGGCCGCCTTGCCGGCCGCAGCTTCAGTGGCGTTCTTGGCGATACGCTGGGACAGCACTCGCAGCTCACCGGCGTGGCCGATGTACTGCTTGTCGTAATTGGACTGAGTGTTGAGGTAAGCGAAGTTGGCGAACAGCAGCATGATGAACACGATCAGGGCCATGAACAGCGCGATGATCTGCGAGCGGCTGCGCGACCCTTCCATTGGCTTGCCTGTTTTTGCTTTTATCATCGGTCAGGCCCCCGCCTGTACTGCCAAAAACCCCTACAGGGCTACATCCAAAAAGCCCGGCGATTGCGCCAGGACGAACGGACTGAATACCCGCCAGAGTTGTTCGCGCTGGAACTGCCCTTTCACGAACGGTGCAATCGCGCCTTCAAGCGTGTGCGCCGACACCGACTCTAGACTGTCCTGCGCAAAGTGCTGCATGCCGAACACTTCATCGACCATCAAACCGACAAACACATCTTTGTGCTCAACCACCAGTACCCGCCGCTGTTTGCGCAACGCCGACAGTTCGTGCCCGAAGAAACCGCACAGGTCCATGATCGGCAGCAGCCGTCCGCGTAAGTTAGCCACGCCCTTGACCCAAGGCTTCACCCCAGGCAGCACGGTATAACGCGGCTCATGCAGGACCTCGCTGACTTCGCCCATGGGTGCGACGTACCCGCATTGGCCGATACGAAAGCCGATCCCGCTCCAGCTCTGCAGGCGGGTTTCCTGGGACGGCAAATCCGCCGCCAGCAGACGACAACGCTGGTCGATTTCCAGCAACAGTTCGAAAGCCGTTTGCGAGTCGGTCATACGACCGCCGTCAGCCGGCAAGGACTGCGTTCAAGGTCTTGATCAGGGTTTCTTCATCCACAGGTTTGGTCAGGTAATCCTTGGCGCCCTGGCGGGTGCCCCAGACTTTGTCGGTTTCCTGATCTTTGGTGGTGATGATAATCACCGGAATGTGCCCGGTTTCCGGGTCTTTGGTCAGCTGGCGAGTCGCCTGAAAACCGTTGAGGCCAGGCATGACGATGTCCATCAGGACCGCGTCGGGTTTTTCCTGACGGGCCAATGCCACGCCGTCGGCACCGTTTTCAGCCTTCAACACTTCATGACCGTGCTTTTCCAGCATGCCGGTCAGTTTGTACATTTCGGTCGGCGAGTCATCGACGATCAGAATACGTGCCATGGTCTTCCCCATTGGTATAGGCGTGCGGCCCGCTGGCCGGACGTCAATGTGCTTGTTCTACTGCGGCGAACCCCGGCACATGGGCCTTGATCGCGTTCAGCAGTTCTTCCTTGCTAAAGGGTTTGGTCAAAAACTGGTCAGAGCCGACGATCCGACCCTTGGCCTTGTCGAACAGACCATCCTTGGAGGACAGCATAATCACTGGTGTGGACTTGAACGCGCTGTTGTTCTTGATCAGGGCGCAGGTCTGATAGCCATCCAGACGCGGCATCATGATGTCGACGAAGATGATCCCGGGATGATTGTCGGCAATCTTGGCCAGAGCATCGAAACCATCGACCGCCGTGATCACTTCACAACCCACGTTCCTCAACAGCGTTTCGGCGGTACGACGAATCGTCTTCGAATCGTCGATCACCATGACCTTCAAGGCGCTGGAATGCTGTTCCATATCTGCTCTACCATCGCCACAGCGAATCGATTTTGTCCGTGTACGGGTTACCAGCACTTGAAACCCTTGATGTTCAAGGGCTCGGCACGGCATGGAAGCCTTTTTAGCACAGTCGCAAGGTTCAATCTATCGGCCAACCGGCAAGGTGGTTTTTCCTTGACCGGGAACAAGCCGGACGCCACTCTGACGCCACTTTTTCACGTCATATCGGCCTTGCCGAATCGAGGATATTGCCCATGAGCGTTCGCGTCGGGATTGTCATGGACCCCATTGCCAGCATCTCCTATAAAAAGGATAGCTCGCTGGCCATGCTGCTTGCCGCCCAGGAGCGCGGCTGGACGCTGTTCTATATGGAGCAGCGCGATCTGTACCAGGCTGCCGGTGAAGCGCGGGCGCGGATGCGTCCGCTGAAAGTCTTCGCCAACCCGGAAAAATGGTTCGAACTGGAAGCCGAAACCGACAGTGCCCTGAGCGAACTGGACGTGATCCTGATGCGCAAGGATCCGCCGTTCGATATGGAATTCGTCTACTCCACTTACCTGCTGGAACAGGCCGAGCGCGCTGGCGTGCTGGTGGTGAACAAGCCGCAGAGTCTGCGCGACTGCAACGAAAAGCTGTTCGCCACGCTGTTCCCGCAGTGCACGCCGCCGACCGTGGTCAGCCGTCGCCCGGATATCCTGCGTGAGTTCGCTGACCACCACGGTGACGTGATTCTCAAGCCGCTGGACGGCATGGGCGGCGCCTCGATCTTCCGTCACACCGCCGGCCATCCGAACCTCTCGGTGATTCTGGAAACCCTGACCCTGCACGGCAAGCAACAAATCATGGCCCAAGGCTACCTGCCGGCGATCAAGGATGGCGACAAACGCATCCTGATGATTGATGGCGAACCGGTTCCCTACTGCCTGGCACGAATTCCGGCAGCCGGCGAAACCCGTGGCAACCTCGCCGCAGGTGGCCGTGGCGAAGCGCGACCGCTGACCGAGAAGGATCGCTGGATCGCCGCTCAGGTCGGCCCGACCTTGCGTGAAAAGGGTTTGCTGTTCGTCGGCCTCGACGTGATTGGCGAGCACCTGACGGAAATCAACGTCACCAGCCCGACCTGCATTCGCGAGATCGATAACGCCTATGGCACCAACATCGGCGCAATGCTGATGGACGCCATCGATCTGAAGCTCAAGGCCAAGTGACGTAGAACAAACAAGCAAGAACCAACATTGCGTTATCATGCGCCGCCTGTGAAACGCGCGATGTTGGTTTTGTTGACATGACACTCCCCGCCGATCTACCCCCCGAACTCTCCCGCAGCGGCGTGCGCCCGGCCGATCGTCTCGGATTTACCCTGTTTCTCGCGGCGCTGATTCACCTGGCGCTGATACTGGGCGTGGGTTTTACCTTCGTCAAACCCCAGCAGATCAGCAGAACCCTGGAAATCACCCTCGCCACCTTCAAAAGCGAAACCAAGCCAAAAAAGGCCGACTTCCTCGCCCAGGACAACCAGCAAGGCAGCGGCACCCTGGACAAAAAGGCGATCCCGAAAACCACCGAAGTTGCGCCGTTCCAGGACAACGAGGTGAAAAAGGTCACGCCGCCGCCCACGGTGCAACCCGAGGTCACGGAGGCCGCACCGAAAGCGGCCGTCGCCACCATCGCGCCGAAGCCGAAGAAAACCGTCACCAAGCGCGAAGAGGTCAAGACCGAACCCAAGCCCAAGGCCGTCGTCGCACCGACGTTCGACAGCTCGCAACTCTCCAGCGAGATCTCCAGCCTGGAAGCCGAACTGGCCAATGAACAGCAGTTGTATGCCAAGCGCCCGCGCATCCATCGCCTGAGCGCCGCCTCGACCATGCGCGACAAGGGCGCCTGGTATAAGGACGAATGGCGCAAGAAGGTCGAGCGCATCGGGAACCTGAATTAGATCTATGGCAATTTGCGACTAATGGTCTCGATCAACCACGACGGCTCGCTGTATGAGGTGTTGGTGCTTGAGTCGTCGGGGCAGCCGCTGCTGGATCAGGCGGCGCAACGGATCGTCCGCCTGGCCGCGCCTTTTGCACCGTTCACCGGCGACCTGTCGGATATCGATCGACTGGAAATCATCCGCACCTGGAAGTTCGCCCGCGGGGACAAGTTGTCGAGTAATTAATCAGAAGCAGTCTGCCCGCCGCGGCCCGAGGTGAATCCGATCGCCATTTCCTGTGCATCACCAGCTTGTCAGCTCGCCCCGCCAACGCCACACTAGCGCATATGAAGAACGTCAGCCCCAGCTACCTCAAGCATCACTTCCTGATCGCCATGCCACATATGGCCGACCCGAACTTTGCGCATACCTTGACCTACATCGTCGAGCACACTGCCAATGGTGCCATGGGGTTGGTGGTCAATCGTCCACAGGACCTGAACCTGGCGGACATCCTCGAACAATTGCGCCCCGATATCGAGCCGCCACCGCTCTGCCAGCATGTGCCGATCTTTACCGGTGGTCCGGTACAGACCGACCGTGGTTTTGTCTTGCACCCCACTGGTTCGAGCTATCAGGCAACGGTCGAACTCGACGGCCTGGCGCTGTCGACTTCCCAGGATGTGCTGTTCGCCATTGCTGACGGTGTTGGCCCGCCTAGAAGCCTGATTGCCCTCGGCTACGCCGGCTGGGAAGCCGGGCAACTGGAAGCCGAACTGGCCGATAATGCCTGGCTGACCTGCCCGTTCGATGCCGACATTCTGTTCAACACCAGCAGCGAGCTGCGCCTTGAGGCCGCCGCCAAACGCCTGGGCATCAACCTGAGCCTGCTGACCAGCCAGGCGGGGCACGCCTGATGGCTTTACGCTTACTACTGGGTTTTGACTTCGGCACCAAACAAATCGGCGTCGCCGTCGGCCAGGTGATTACCGGCCAGGCCCGCGAGCTTTGCACCCTGAAAGCACAGAACGGCATTCCCGACTGGAATCAGGTCGAAGCGTTGATCAAAGAGTGGAAGCCCGACGCCGTGGTGGTTGGCCTGCCGCTGAACATGGACGGCACGCCCAGCGACATGTGCGCACGCGCCGAGAAGTTTGCCCGGCGCTTGAATGGCCGCTACAACCTGCCCTTTTATACCCACGATGAACGCCTGACCACCTTCGAGGCCAAGGGCGAACGCCTGGCCCGCGGCGGCCAGAAGGGCAGCTACCGTGACAATCCGGTCGACGCCATTGCCGCAGCCTTGCTGCTGCAAGGCTGGCTCGACGAGAACGCGGCGCTGTTCGAATCCTGAAAAACCGAATCCTGAAGACGTGTGGCTGTCATCAGTGACGCGTCTACTGGCCGCAAACCCAGCAGTTACAACCCGAGCCTCACTGTGCAGAACCCGGCTCGGGCCCATGAAGGAGCAACCATGAGCCTGCCCAATCCCGTCGAACTGATCAGCCAGATGGCCGTCGATCTCAAGGCCCATCTGGCCCATCGCGCCATCAGCGAACCGCGCTACATCGGCATCCGCACCGGTGGCATCTGGGTTGCCCAAGCCTTGCTGGAAGCCCTGGGCAGCGATTCGCCATTGGGCACGCTGGACGTCTCTTTCTACCGCGACGACTTCAGCCAAAGTGGACTGCACCCACAAGTGCGCCCTTCAGAGTTGCCATTCGAGATCGAAGGTCAGCATCTGGTGTTGATCGACGATGTGCTGATGAGCGGTCGGACCATCCGCGCCGCACTCAACGAACTCTTCGATTACGGCCGCCCGGCCAGCGTGACGCTGGTTTGCCTGCTGGACCTGAATGCCGCCGAACTGCCGATCCGGCCGAATGTGCTCGGTGCCACGCTGTCGCTGGCCGCCAATGAGCGGGTAAAACTGTCCGGCCCTGAGCTCCAGCTCGAACTCCAAGACCTCGCCCTTTAATTCGCCCTATTGAGAGTCCCCATTGCGATGACGCCTCCAGATACCAAGCGCCCGCTGCAGCTCAATGATCAGGGCCAGCTGCGCCACTTCCTCTCGCTCGACGGTCTGCGCCGCGAGTTGCTGACGGAAATCCTCGACACCGCTGACTCCTTCCTTGAAGTCGGCGCCCGGGCGGTAAAGAAAGTCCCGTTGCTGCGCGGCAAGACCGTGTGCAACGTGTTCTTCGAGAACTCCACCCGCACCCGCACCACCTTCGAACTGGCCGCCCAGCGGTTGTCGGCGGATGTGATCACCTTGAACGTGTCCACATCTTCGGCGAGCAAAGGCGAAACCCTGCTCGACACCCTGCGCAACCTTGAAGCCATGGCCGCCGACATGTTCGTCGTGCGCCACGGCGACTCCGGTGCCGCGCACTTCATCGCCGAACATGTCTGCCCGCAAGTGGCGATCATCAACGGCGGCGACGGCCGCCACGCGCACCCGACCCAGGGCATGCTCGACATGCTGACCATCCGTCGGCACAAGGGTGGCTTCGAAAATCTCTCGGTGGCCATCGTCGGCGACATCCTGCACTCACGGGTTGCACGCTCGAACATGCTCGCGCTGAAAACCCTCGGCTGCCCGGACATCCGCGTAATCGCGCCGAAAACCCTGCTACCGATCGGCATCGAGCAGTACGGCGTGAAG
>JAPLSD010000732.1 GCA_026398835.1 Pseudomonas sp. | reverse complement strand
GGCGGATGCGACAACCAAGAACCGCTTCACACCGAGCGGACCATGAGCTGATGCGGTGTCCCATCGGCCCGGCAAATGACCCGGTTACGTCCAGTGGCTTTTGCTTCATATAACGCCTGGTCGGCATCATGGAGCCACAGGGTCGGGTCGGTGTGCGCCGAGTTGAACGAGGCCAGACCGATGCTCAGGCTGACCTTCAGCGCTGGGGTTTGCTCATAACCCAGACAGGTGAAGCGATCACGCAGGGCATCCATGGTCTGAGCGGCGCTGGCCAGCGGCACGTCCGGCAGAATCACGCAGAATTCATCGCCGCCGTAACGCCCGACCAGGTCGCTGGCACGCAGGTTCTGTTTGAGGATCTTGCTCAACTGACGCAGCACGATGTCCCCGGCGACGTGGCCGTAGGTATCGTTGATGGATTTGAAATGATCGATGTCGATCAGTGCAATCGCCCCACCCTTGCGCTGGCACTGGCAACGCTGAAACTCGATGTCCAGTTGATCCTTCCAGGCGCCATGGTTCAGCAGGCCAGTCAAGCTGTCGGTTCGGCTCAGCGCCAGCAACTCGCGCTTGTGCCGCCCCAACGTATGGGCTTGCCGAAAACAGATCCAGCCCAGCACCAAGGGGTATAGGGTCAACAACGGCAAGCAGGCATACAGCTGCAAAGGGCTGGTTTGGGGGATGAAGGCCGGTGAAAAAATCAGCAGACCGGTGCCGATGCCCAATAGCTGAGCGGCACCACCGACCAGTAGAAATCGCATGCCACCGATGGCGACGTTATTCATCGCCATCATCGACAGCGTGCTTGCACTGGGCAATGGATTGAAGTGCATGGCAGCGACCCAGAAGCCGCCGAGAAACGAGTCGATCAGCAAATTGCGATGTTCCGCGTGGTAAGGCACGTTCGACCGGCGCGCCCATTGAAAGCCCAGATGCGGCCAGAGCACGGCGTTGAAAACCATGAACACCCAGACCCAGCGCGGTGGATCGAGCGGATACATCGCCGCCCCCACCAAAAGGAGTCCCAAAGCAAGGCCCAGCATTCGCGAGGTGTACAGCCTCCTGGCCAATGAAAGTCCTTTTCCTCCAGAGTGTCCCATAGGGGGCCAACGCTCCTCTGTGCTGCTGAACGGAACCTGAGACGCCGGTTTTCTGCTTGCGGGTTTGCTGAGAGTCTATCAGGGCAACAGCAAATCGCCATCACCGGTCAGCGCCTCGAAAGAGCTGCCCTCGAAGAGCCCTCTGCCGAATGTTTGACTATAAATGACAAGGGGCGAATCGCGATGTCAGCGGTCACCCGAGTCAAAAATAAGCGAGGGGGCGCATGCACACCTACCCGGGCGCAGCGGTCGATGTGCCCTCACCGCTGACGCGAGCGCTCAAACCCGCCGATCACATCCTGTCCTGATCACTACTTGGAAAGACGCCGATGTTATTGATCCTCGCGTTCGTCGCGGTATTCATGCTCTGGAGCTGGTGGACCTGGCCGCGCATCGGCCATTGGCTGTATGACCTGAGCATGGCGCTGGAAGCGCGTCTCTATCAGGTGCGTAAAGTGCCGGTGGCGGTCGCCGAGATGACCCTGATGACTTATCAGGGCGGCCCGCCCAAGGCCCCGGCGACGCTGCTGATGCTCCATGGCTACAGCGCCGACAAAACCATCTGGCTGCGTTTTGCCCGGCACTTCGTGGGTGACTACCGGGTGATCATTCCCGACCTCGCGGGCCATGGTGAAACCGGCTTTCGACCCCGAGGCAGTTACGACATACCCTCTCAGGCACAACGGCTGATCCAGTTGCTGGATGCCTGCGCGGTCGAGAAGGCCCATGTGATCGGCAACTCCATGGGCGGCTACATCGCCGCCTGGCTCGCCGCCACTTACCCCGAGCGGGTCGCATCGGTTGCGCTGATCGATCCGGCAGGTGTCGCCTCGCCTTTACCCAGCGACATGGAACGGCTGCTCGCCCAAGGTAACAACCCGTTCCTGATTCATTCGCGGGCCGACTTCGACCAGTTCTACGCCATGACCATGGCCTCACCGCCCTGGGTACCCGGAGCCGTGCTGGCGGCGGTGGCCGAGCGGTATGAGCGCAGACGCAACGAATTGGCAGAGATCTTCGATGACTTCCATGGCAGTGAGCCGCTTGAGTCCCGATTGGCAGACATCCAGGCACCCGCCCTGCTGTTGTGGGGTCGCAAGGATCGGCTGATTCACGTCAGCAGCGCGCAGGTCTGGGCCCAAGGCATTGCCCAGCTGCGCGTGGAGCTCTGGGACGACATCGGGCATATGCCGATGGTTGAGCGCCCGGCGCTAACGGCGCGGCTGTACCGTGAGTTTTTGGAAGGACAGGTCTGATGCCGGTCTGCTAAGTCGCAGAACCTGTGGGAGCGGGCTTGCCCGCGAAGCGAACACCGCGATTTTTCAGGCATTGCGCGTCATCGTTCTTCGCGGGTGCAGTCATTTGCAGAAT
>JAPLSD010000251.1 GCA_026398835.1 Pseudomonas sp. | reverse complement strand
GGGTGCGCGAAGAGAAGCACAGGTGCCAATCCTTATCAGGAGGTGGCAAATGCTATTCATCGTCAATTGGTCCATCAGTCCCGAACGTCGTAACAGTGCGATTGAGCGTTTTCTTAAAACAGGTGGAGCGCCACCAGCAGGTGTGAAGATGCTGGGACGGTGGCATGCCGTAGGACGCATGACCGGCTTTGGCATCGCAGAGGCCAGTGATGTCACGCTGATACAGAAATGGGTGCTTGAGTGGAGCGACCTCATAAGCATGGAAATTCACCCAGCGCTGACCGATGAACAGGCCGCTCCGTTACTGGCAGCCGCGATCGGCAAGTAATAGTCTGCGCCCGAAAAAGCGCGGGCCAAAAAAGGGACGGATTCATGTTCGCTGAATGAATCTGTCCCCTTTTTTTGAGGGAGAGGTTGAGATGCAACTCATCACTGTGAAAATCGATAAGCCGCAAGAGACGAACTTCATTTTTGGTCAGACACACTTCATCAAGTCCGTCGAGGATATCCACGAAGCGTTGGTAGGTGCCGTGCCCGGTATCAAGTTTGGGGTGGCCTTTTGCGAAGCTTCTGGCAAATGCCTGGTGCGATGGTCTGGCACCGATCCCGCCATGATCGAACTGGCCCAGAAGAATGCGAAAGCTATTGCTGCCGGCCATAGCTTCATCATTTTCCTCGGGGACGGTTTTTACCCGGTGAACGTGTTGAACACCGTCAAGATGGTGCCAGAGGTCTGCCGCATTTTTTGCGCAACCGCCAATCCAACTGAAGTGATTGTCTCTGAGACGCAGCAGGGGCGAGCGGTCCTGGGTGTGGTGGATGGTTTGTGCGCCACTGAGCTTGAAGGCGACGAAGACATTCTGTGGCGCAAGAATCTGTTGCGACAGATCGGCTACAAGCTTTGAGTGAATGTGGAAAAGGGGGCGGATTTATTTGCGGTAGATAAGTCCGTCCCTTCCTTTGTGCTTTTTTGTGGGAACAATATTTTATTGTTATATCGCCGGCGGCTTACGCCTCGATAAATACTGCTCGCTTGATTAATTCGAGGGGGGCGCTGGGGTTTTTTTAATCTGCCTGCCGTGGTTAGGGCTTCTAGTGTGGGAGTTCTTTTTTTCCTTTTTCCTACACTTTTCTGAAAGTGTCCGAAGTGACCTTCTTTACAATCAGAAACAACCTACAAGGGTATCGGATGCACGTTTGGCACCCATCGCTTACCATGAAATCAGTTCAAGTATTTACCGCGGAATGACAATTACAACTCCAGGGAGTACGCACATGAAAGTATCAAAAATACTACTCGTAGCACTGACAATTGCCGCGCTCACTGTTACAGGTTCGGCACTGGCTGGTCCTCCAGTGACAGTGACATTCAAGAACGTTGGGAGCACTAACGCGATTTATAAAGTCGTAACAAACAACGAAGCCTCTACCCATATCAATGCAAACCCAAAGCCCGACACTCCCGTTAAGAGTGGAGAGATTGATACTTATATTGTGCAAAGCCATATTTCACCAGACGCCAATTACGCTAACGTGCGCTACACGATGGGTGGTAAAATTTGTACCTTTCTTGCAACTTTTGTTGCTTCGCCAGGGCCGCTGGGCTCGAAAATTCCTAAGTGGAGAAATACAGCCACCCCTGGTGGCGGAGCAACCTGCACGGCGAAGTCTACTTCGCTGAACGCAACAACTTACGCTTGGTCAGTTGAATTTACGATGAAGTGATACAGGGTCAGGCCTTGTGGAGAGTTTTCTGCACGGTCCTATCTTGATGTGGGTACTTTAATCGGGTTGTACACCCAAAAAATAAAGTTTTGAAGGTGCTAAACATAAGGCTGCTAAAGATTTTTATGTGAGAACTTAATGTCAGGAATAAAACCATAATGGTAATTTCAGTAAGCTCAACGCTGCTCGCTAATAACCGGACTTCCAGTATATCTACATCCTCAACTCAAACTGTCGCAACATCCAGTGCCAGTGCCAGTGCCAGTGCCAGTGCCAGTGCAGCGAATCGTGGCGCAGAAAATACCGGAGGTGCTAGCACTCTTTCATCGCTTGCTCGGCAGTTAGGCGAAAGTGCGAAACATGCCGAAGCACGCGATGCAAGTCTGAGTAGGAGGGCACTCGGCGCGAAGGCCTCCGAGTTGCTCAATCAAATCGGGGGGGAAAGCTACTTAGCTAACAAGGCCAAACACGACGCTGAGATTCCGAATACTGAAGACCCTGAACTTCTGGCTCGTGCCAGGAAAGCGACACAGTTCAAAAACGGTAGTGGGACAAATCCTTTCGCTGGCCTGTCACGAGATCAGCTTGCGTTGATTACCTATGATGACAGTGGAACCTTCACGATTAATGAAAGAAGAGCCGCGTGGAGTGAGGCGTCTAGCCAAGAGTATGCGTGGCGTCAAATGGTCGTAGCCCAGGCGATGGCTGAATACAATGGCACTGGAAAGCTTACCCATTTCTTTACTGCGGTACTTGATCATTATAAAACGTTGCCGGGTATCGAACAGGCGCGGTACCCAGACAGTTACGAGACCCAACTACAAGGATGGATCGACCTCGACTTCAACTATTGGACACACACGGTTGAAGGTCACGGCAGCCCACAGAGCGTGCTCTATAAAGTTCTTGATCAAAGCGCTTTTAGTGAGAGTGAATCAGCTATCTCTGCTCCAAAATTAACTGATTCACCCTCCAAACCGTAGAGGTAGGTTTTTAATTCAATGAAGCCCTGAATCAGGGCTTCACCTCACTCAATAGCCCAGCGACAGGCCTGTGCCACGACGCGGATCGTTCGCGCCGTAGAAGCGGTTTTTGCCGACCGGTTTGCCATCGAGTGAAGGCGCTCCGACCAAAATCGCCGCGACATGGTTGGCGTCCTGCGGGCCCTTGAATTTTTGTCCCCAGCTTTCGAGGATTTTCTGGGTGTCAGGGCTGACGGCGAATGTTTCGAGGTTGGTCTCTTCTGGCAACCACTGCTGGTGGAACCGTGGCGCATCGACGGCTTCCTGAATGTTCATCTTGTAGTCGATGACGTTGAGGATCGTCAGCAAGGTCGCGGTGATGATCCGGCTGCCGCCTGGCGTGCCGACGACCATGACGGTTTTGCCGTCTTTGGTGACGATGGTCGGGCTCATTGAGGACAGCGGTGCTTTGCCGGGGGCGATAGCGTTTGCTTCCCCTTGCACGAGGCCGTACATGTTGGGCACGCCCACTTTGGACGTGAAGTCATCCATTTCGTCGTTGAGGATGATGCCGGTCTTGCTGGCCATGACCCCTGCACCAAACCAATCGTTAAGGGTGTAGGTCACCGAGACTGCGTTACCCCATTTGTCGACGATTGAGTAGTGCGTGGTGTTGCTGCCTTCGTGCGGCGCGACCCCAGGTTTGATATCGCGGGAAATACCGGCTTTTTGCGGATCGATAGCGGCGCGCAGCTTCGTTGCATAATCCTTGTCCAGCAGGTGCGCTATTGGGTTTTTGACGAAGTCGGGGTCGCCCAGGTAGCTGTTGCGGTCGACATAGGCGTGGCGCATGGCTTCGATCTGATAGTGCAGTCCCTGAGCCGAGTGATAGCCCAGGCTTTGCATCGGATAGCCTTCGAGGATGTTCATGATCTCGCAAATAATGACCCCACCCGAGCTCGGTGGCGGCGCAGAGACGACGTGGTAGCCACGGTAGTCGCACTCGATCGGCGCGAGTTCGCGGGTCTGATATTTGTCGAGGTCGGCTTGCGTGATGAGGCCCTTGCCGGCCTTGCTTGAGTCGACGATGGCCTGGGCAACCCAGCCCTTGTAGAAGCCGTCGGCGCCTTTACTGGAAATTTCCCGTAGGGTCTTGGCCAGGTCTTTTTGCACCAGCTTCTGGCCGACCTGCATCGGCTCGCCTTTGCTCAGGAAGATAGAGCCCGAGTCGTGCATGTCTTTCTTGAAGACGTCCGTCGCGGTTCCGAGCAAATCGACATCGCCCTGTTCAAGCACGAAGCCGTCCTCGGCATACTTGATGGCCGGCGCGATGACGTCGGCACGTTTCATCGTGCCGTACTTCTTCAGCGCCAGCTCCATGCCGGACACGGTCCCCGGGACGCCGACGGCCAGGTGTCCCCTGGTGCTCAGGTCCGGGACGACATTGCCATCCTTATCGAGGTACATGTTCGCGGTGGCGGCCAGGGGCGCCTTTTCGCGGAAGTCGAGGAAGGTC
>JAPLSD010000027.1 GCA_026398835.1 Pseudomonas sp. | reverse complement strand
TCTCAAATTCAATGCGTTAGTATCCGCGGCGTTAGTACCAAGCTGAAAGTCAATTACGGTCGAACAAGTCCCCCGGTATACCTTCCCTAAAGAGAAGCTTCTACCGACAACACGGGATCGACCACCTCGATGGTTTCCAGGTAAAACTTGCGACGACACTGCCTTTGAATTGAATGCAAAGGGTGTTGCGAAGTTCTCATACTCTGACCGAACCAACCTGCAGATTGATCAGGATCTCCACCCTGGGCCCAGAACCTTTGCCCTTGATGTGCTGCCTGCCCTCCTAAGTACCTACCTGCCAGCCCAAGCGCGCATAAATCAAAGCGCTTCTAACTGGCTGCTTTGTTCCAGTCGGGTTCTTCGTCAGACCAATGGTGGTCGACGTTACTGGAACGTTTTAACGTTGCACGGTTCTTATCCGTGTCATTTGTAGGAACACCAGATAACTATGTCTACTCAAATCCACACTCAGGATGCCATTCGCACCCTCACCAACGCTTTTGCACCAATGAACTGCCTGATCATGGCCGCTCGCAAAGGCTGCTTCAGCTTCACCCTGGTCAACGAACACGGCATCGCTCGTCACAGCGAACGCCTGTACCCCGATCAATACTCCAGCGCCGAGCCGCTGCAGGCCGTGATCGAGCGTACCCGTCAGGCACTGGTTGCCTGATACGCCAGAACGCTGAAAACTCAAAACCCTGCCTGAAAAGCAGGGTTTTTTATTGCCCAAAGTTTCTGCTTCAACCGAATCGGCTTAAGCACCAACGGATATAACGGTTATAACTCGAAGCCGGAAATATTTTAAAAACAGTCCTTTACGGCACGAATATGACACTACACTTCAACTCAAGCGGCATGATCCGCTTATGGCGGGTCTGAACCGAACCACTGCTGCCAAGCCCCCCCTCAGACCTCGCCTCCCAATTACGCGTTTGGAGGGCTTCATGGGTATCGCTGCCAGCGAACTGTGTCGTTACGTGATCCGCCCGACGCTGATCTACCTCGGACGCCACAGCCAGACCGCTGAATCATTGCTGCTGGGTATCGCCGCCAGCCAATCCGCACTCGGCTCCGCCCTTCACGACCGCCGTGGACACGGCCTGTACCGTATAGCCGAACCGCGCCACAAGGCGCTCTGGGACGATTACCTGGCCCTCGATCCAGAGCGCGCCAGCCTGGTTCGCGGACTGGCCAGCCAACATGCTTTCCTTAGCGGGCCACACATCGAACTCACCGTTAACCTGCGTTACGCCACCGCCATTGCCTGGCTGCTGGTAGAAGAGCAAAACACCCCCCTACCCGAAGCAGATGACCTGCTGGGAATGGCCCGAATCTGGCGCCAGACATTTCAACCTCAAGGCCGCTTAAGGGACTTCACCTACGCCTGGCAAACCTGTGTATCACCTCTGAATCAAATCGCCTGCTGATCGGAAAATTCGCGAGTTCTCGCGAAAACCCCGAAAAACGGTCTGATTGTCCTACAAAACCGCTCTATCTCAAGCGATACAGCCTATAGCGCAGAAGCGAAAATGTTGGTAATTTTCGCCCCGGTGATCACCAGGAGTTCTAATAATGAAAAAAGTAATGCTCAAAACCACCCTTAGTCTTGCCGTTACGTTGGCATCCGCGCAGATTTTCGCAGCTGGCTTTGCCGTCAACGAACAAAGCATCAGCGGGATGGGCACTGGTTTCGCTGGACGATCTTCTTCTGCCGATGATGCAAGCACAATTTTTGGTAACCCTGCCGGCATGTCGCGCCTCAAGCGTGCACAAGTCACCGGCGGTGTCGCCATGATCGACGCTCACACCGATATCAGCAACGCAAGCTCCAGCCCTAACAGCGGCAGCAACAAAGGCGACATGGTGCCGTTCATTGCCGTTCCTATGGGCTACTACGTTCAGCCAATCGACGATCATTGGGCGTTCGGTATCGGCATGTACGCGCCATTCGGTCTTGTAACGGACTATGAGAATGGTTTTGCCGGCCGTTATTTCGGCAGCAAAAGCAAAGTCACGGTTACGACCCTCCAACCCACTGTCAGCTATGCGTTCAACGACAAGGTTTCCATCGGTTTCGGTCCGACCATCAACCATATTGACGGCACCCTGAAATCCAGTCTGTCGATTACCCAGGCCGCACCGGACGGCCAGGTCAAGATCGAGGGTGACGACACCGCGCTGGGTTATAACGTCGGCGTCCTGGTGCAAGCTACCGACGCCACCCGCGTGGGCCTGACTTACCACTCGAAAGTGAAGTACAAGCTCGAAGGCAACACCAAGGTGAACTACGGCGTGCTGGGCCTGATCGGCCAGAGCACCAGCCAGAAGTATGATGCCTCGCTGGATATCACCACCCCTGAATCGGCGGACCTTTCGATTACCCACGAGCTGAACGACCAGTGGACCCTCTACGCAGGCAGCACCTGGACGCGCTGGAGTCGCCTGAAAGAAATCACCGTCGAGAACAAAGACGTTCAGCCGGTTCTGGCAGGTCAATTCAGCACCATTACCGAAGAACAAAACTGGCACAACACTTGGGCTCATGCCATCGGCGCTGCCTACAAGCTGAACAAACAATGGGTACTGCGTACCGGCCTGACGTTTGACCAGGCACCGACCAACAACGTCGACCGCTCCCCGCGCATCCCGACTGGCGATCGGAAGATTTTCAGCCTCGGTGCCGGCTGGAGCCCAACTGATGACCTGACCATTGACGTCGCTTATTCCTACCTCAAGGAAGAAGACGTCAAGATCAACAACAGCAACAACCGCGGCCAGTCCTACAACGCTCAGTACTCCAACTCGGCAAACGGCTTTGGCGTGGGTGCGACCTACCGGTTCTGATTCACCGCGAGCCTGAACGGCTCGCCAGCTGAATTGAAAAAGCCCCGCTCTCTTGTACAGAGGCGGGGCTTTTTTGACGGAGCAATTTGTCAGGCGACAGAACTAAGGCAAAACCCGGCACCCGGTCGCTGCTTGTAGCTCTTCCATACTCACGCCAGCCGCCAGCTCGACCAGTTTCAGGCCTTGCTCGGTCACGTCCAGCACCGCCAGATCAGTAATGATCCGATCGACCACACCTACCCCGGTCAACGGCAGGTCACAGTGTGTGAGCAACTTGTGGCTACCGCCCTTGGCGGTGTGCTCCATCAGCACCACCACGCGTTTGACGCCAGCTACCAGGTCCATGGCCCCGCCCATGCCCTTGACCATCTTGCCGGGGATCATCCAGTTGGCCAGATCGCCTTTCTCCGACACCTGCATGGCACCGAGAATCGACAGATTGATATGCCCGCCACGGATCATGGCGAAGGAGTCGGCGCTGTTGAAAAAGCTGCTGCCAGGCAACGTGGTGATGGTCTGCTTGCCAGCGTTGATCAGGTCAGGATCGATTTCATCTTCAAGCGGAAACGGACCGATGCCGAGCAAACCGTTTTCACTTTGAAGCCAGACGTCCATGCCTTCGGGAATGTAATTGGCCACCAGGGTCGGCAAGCCGATGCCCAAGTTGACGTAGAAACCGTCCTGCAATTCTTGAGCGGCGCGTTGCGCCATTTCTTCACGAGTCCAGGCCATGATCAGGCGCTCCGCACAGTGCGTTGTTCGATGCGTTTTTCCGGGCTGGCGTTGAGCACCAGACGCTGTACGTAGATTCCCGGCAAGTGGATCTGATCGGGGTCCAGCTCGCCGATCTCAACGATCTCCTCCACTTCGACAACACAGACTTTCGCCGCCATCGCGGCCAGCGGGTTGAAGTTGCGAGCTGTCTTGTTGAACAACAGATTGCCCGACTTGTCCGCCTTCCAGGCTTTGACCAGCGCCACGTCGGCGCGTAGCGAGCGCTCCATCACGAACCACTCGCCATCGAACTCACGAGTTTCCTTGCCTTCTGCCACCAGAGTGCCGTAACCGGTCTTGGTAAAAAACGCCGGAATGCCCGCACCACCGGCGCGAAGTTTTTCCGCCAAAGTGCCCTGCGGGGTGAACTCCAGCTCCAGCTCGCCGGCCAGGTACTGGCGCTCGAATTCTTTGTTCTCGCCAACGTATGAAGAAATCATCTTGCGGATTTGCCGGGTGGTCAGCAGTTGACCCAGACCAAAACCATCGACGCCTGCGTTGTTGCTAATCACGGTCAGCTCGCGCTTGCCGGTGTCGCGCAAGGCGGCGATCAAGGCTTCAGGAATACCGCACAACCCAAAGCCACCGACTGCGAGGGTCATGCCGTCTTCGACGAGACCTTGCAGGGCGGATTCAGCACTCGAGTAAATCTTGTTCACTTATTCTTCCTCGAATTCACCACGACACACACGCATGCGGCCACGGCCTGTTTGCTCGGGTCGGGAGAAGGCAGAGCTATCTGCAACTGCCCTCCCCCGATTTTCGGTACTTCGTCAGCTTAGCGCTTGCGCTGCCCCCAGGCCACGGCCAGACCACTCAGGCAAATCACCGCAATTCCGATAATGGCAAACGTATCTGGCGTATGGTCAAAGATAAGATAGCCGTACATCCCGGCAAACAGGATCTGCCCATAACTGAACGGCGCGAGCATCGCGGGAGCAGCATGACGGAACGCTTGGGTCAGCAGCATGTGGCCCAGCATGCCGCAGGTGCCCAGGCCGATCATAAACAGACCGTGAATCAGGGTTGGCGTGCTCCAGAAGAACGGCAGCAGCGCGCTCATGATCAGACTGTTGAGAATACCGGTAAGAAAGTTGCTGGTGGTCGGGCTGTCGATGCCGCTGAGCTTGCGGGTCAACAATTGATAGAAGCCAAAGCACAACGCCGAGCCCAGTGGCAGCAAAATCGCTGGTGTGAACAGCGCGCCGCCCGGCCGCACAACAATCAACACCCCGACAAAACCGGCCAGCACCGCCAACCATTGGCTACGCGTTACCTGTTCGCCCAGAAGCGGGACGGACAGTGCGGTGACCAGCAAAGGGGCGAGAAAGTTGACCGAGGTGGCTTCCGCCAGCGGGATATAGCGCAAGCCCGTGGTGAAGAACAGGCTGGTGCCGATCAGGCACAACGCACGGAGAAACTGGAGTCCGGGGCGCTTGGTGCGCACCACTGCCGAAAAACCGGTGCGCGGTACGAAGATCACCAGCATCAACAGTGTGTGCACCACATAACGCGCCCACACCACCATGACAATGGGATAAAACACCGACAAGTACTTGGCCAGCGTGTCGTGACTTGCAAACAGCAAAACCGCCAGGCAAATCAGTGCGATGCCTTTGACCGGTTGCTCAGCTCCCTTGAACAGCGGGGTGTTCACACTCATTCACACACTCGCAACAAATCCCCTACAAAATACATAGCTCGCTACCTATCAAGACAGCGCTAGCCCGTATATAAAGGTACCCTATCGAAACAAAGCAAACGAACGATTGATCTTCGCTTGCCTTAGGTATTGACACAACTGGATTCAATTACGCATTTTGTCTTAATTGCGCAGACTAGGGCTCAAGCGCAGCATATCCAATCCGGTATCGACCCAACGCTCTGCTTCTGTGTGCAGTTGAAAGCTGTCAGGAGCCAACAGCCATTGGTAAAGGATGCCGTCGATGAACGCGTGCATACTGATCGCAGCACGGGCCGTATCGAGATTATCGGGAAGCTGGCCCCGGTTCACCGCATTGCGCAACGCCAGACCGATACGCACATTGCAATCCAGGCTGGCGATGCGTCGCTGCTGACGCAGATCGCACATCTCATCAGTGAATTCGCACTTATGAAACAGAATCTCATTAATGCGTCGGGTCTTCGGGTCCAGGGCAACTTGATGAAACAAATGAATCAGCAGCTTGCGCATGCAACCCAACGGGTCGAGCTCCTCTTCATTTTCACTGGCCTTGGCCATCTCATCCAGCGGCTCATGCAAGGTGTCGAGCATGGCCTGAACCAGATCCGCCTTGTTGCTGAAATGCCAGTAAATGGCCCCACGCGTGACGCCGGCCAGCGCCGCGATGTCCGCCAGCGTGGTACGCGCCACACCGCGCTCATAAAAGGCCCTCTCTGCAGCCTCGAGTATCTGGCTGCGGGTTTCTTGAGCTTCCTCTTTGGTACGACGGACCATGGCAGTACAACCTCAATCGGAATACTTCAGCGACGTTTTGAAGAACATCTGGATAAATATGGGGCGAAGTCTGTTGGGTTTCGTCCCCGGCCTAAAATTCACACCTTTAACGACTCTTGTAACGGGATCAGTACTTAGTCAAGGTTTACAAACAACCATGAACGTAAGTATATTACTTAGCAAGCTACTTATCCAGCCAGCGAATTTTTTTACCTTTCCACCTTTCTTGTGCGCATTTTGCGCGCCTGACCCGAGGATTTTCATGCAATTCAAGCCAGCTGTTACCGCTCTGGTTACCGCCGTCGCCTTGGCATCGCTGCTCAGCGGATGTAAAAAGGAAGAGGCAGCACCTGCTCCACAAGCCCCTCAGGTCGGCGTCGTTACCCTACAACCTCAAGCCTTTACCCTGACATCCGAGCTTCCGGGCCGCACAACGGCGTACCGCATGGCGGAAGTCCGCCCTCAGGTCAACGGCATCATTCTCAAGCGTCTGTTCAAGGAAGGCGGCGACGTCAAGGCCGGCCAACAGCTGTATCAGATCGATCCGTCGGTCTATGAAGCCACCTTGAAAAGCGCCGAAGCCAACCTGCAGTCGACCAAGTCGATTACCGATCGCTATAAACAGCTGGTCAGCGAGCAAGCCGTAAGCCGTCAGGAATACGACACTGCCGTCGCCAATCGTTTGCAATCGGAAGCCAGCCTGCAAAGCGCACAGATCAACCTGCGCTACACCAAAGTGCTGGCGCCACTGTCCGGGCGCATCGGCCGCTCTTCGGTCACTGAAGGTGCGCTGGTCAGCAACGGTCAGACCGACGCCATGGCGGTGATTCAGCAACTCGACCCGATCTACGTCGACGTTACTCAGTCATCGGTAGAGCTGCTCGAGCTGCGCCGCGAACTGGAAAGCGGTCGCCTGCAAAAGGCCGGCGACAATGCGGCCATGGTCAAGCTGACCCTGGAAGACGGCAGCCAATACAAGCAAGAAGGCAAACTGGAGTTCTCTGAAGTCTCGGTCAACGAAACGACCGGCTCCGTGACCCTGCGTGCCGTGTTCCCGAACCCCGATCACACCCTGCTGCCAGGCATGTTTGTCCACGCGCAGTTGCAGACCGGTGTGAACGCAGCCGCGATTCTCGCCCCGCAACAAGGCGTGACTCGCGACCTGAAAGGGACTCCGACGGCGCTGGTGGTCGGCCCGGACAACAAGGTCGAACTGCGTCACCTCAAGGCCAGCCGCACCGTCGGCAGTCAATGGCTGATCGAGGATGGCTTGAAGGCTGGCGATCGTCTGATCACCGAAGGCCTGCAATTCGTCAAACCTGGCATTGAAGTCAAGGCCAGCGAAGCGACCAACGTTGCGGAGAAAAACCCGTCCCCTGCACAGGCATCAAACAATGCTGCAGGCGGCAAAGGGGAGTAAATCATGTCGAAATTTTTTATCGACCGTCCGATTTTCGCCTGGGTAATTGCCCTGGTGATCATGTTGGTCGGGGCTCTATCGATCCTCAAACTACCGATCAACCAGTACCCGAGCATTGCGCCTCCTGCGATCGCCATCTCCGTGACCTACCCAGGCGCTTCTGCACAGACCGTGCAGGACACCGTGGTGCAGGTGATCGAGCAGCAGCTCAACGGTATCGACAACCTGCGTTATGTGTCCTCGGAGAGTAACTCCGACGGCACCATGACCATCACCGCGACCTTCGAACAAGGCACCAGCTCCGATACCGCCCAGGTTCAGGTCCAGAACAAACTGAACCTGGCCACCCCGCTGCTGCCGCAAGAAGTGCAGCAACAGGGCATACGCGTGACCAAGGCAGTGAAAAACTTCCTGCTGGTGATCGGCGTGGTGTCGCGCGACGGCAGCATGACCAAGGACGACCTGTCCAACTACATCGTGTCCAACATGCAGGACCCGATTTCGCGGACAGCGGGTGTCGGTGACTTCCAGGTGTTCGGTGCCCAGTACGCCATGCGTATCTGGCTAGACCCGGCCAAGTTGAACAACTACAACATGACCCCGGTGGACGTCAAAACTGCCATTGCCGCCCAGAACGTCCAGGTGTCTTCCGGCCAGCTCGGCGGCTTGCCTGCCCTGCCCGGCCAGCAATTGAACGCCACGATCATTGGCAAGACCCGCCTGCAAACGGCCGAGCAGTTCAAGGAAATCCTGCTCAAGGTCAACAAGGACGGCTCCCAGGTGCGCTTGAAAGACGTCGCTGACGTCGGCTTGGGTGGTGAGAACTACAGCATCAACGCCCAGTTCAACGGCGCCCCAGCCTCCGGTCTCGCGGTGAAACTGGCAACCGGCGCCAACGCCCTCGATACCGCCAAGGCCCTGCGCAAGACTGTCGACGACCTCAAGCCATTCTTCCCTGAAGGCATGGAAGTGGTGTTCCCGTACGACACAACGCCCGTGGTGACCGAGTCGATCAAAGGCGTGGTTCACACCTTGGTCGAAGCGATCGTGCTGGTGTTCCTGGTGATGTTCCTGTTCCTGCAAAACTTCCGCGCTACCGTCATCACTACCATGACCGTACCGGTGGTTCTACTGGGTACGTTCGGGATCCTCGCGGCGTTCGGATTCAGCATCAACACCCTGACCATGTTCGGTATGGTGCTGGCCATCGGCTTGCTGGTGGACGACGCCATCGTCGTGGTGGAGAACGTCGAACGGGTGATGAGCGAGGAAGGACTGTCGCCCAAGGAAGCCACCAAGAAATCCATGGGCCAGATCCAGGGTGCACTGGTCGGTATTGCCCTGGTTCTGTCGGCGGTACTGCTGCCGATGGCGTTCTTCAGCGGCTCCACAGGCGTGATCTACAAGCAGTTCTCAATCACCATCGTGTCGGCCATGGCGCTGTCGGTATTGGTCGCCCTGATCTTCACCCCTGCGCTCTGCGCAACCATGCTCAAGGCGATTCCGAAAGGCGAGCACGGTGTACCGAAACGCGGCTTCTTCGGCTGGTTCAACCGCAACTTCGACCGTGGCGTCAAAAGCTACGAGCGCGGTGTTGGCAACATGCTCAAGTACAAGGCTCCATACATGCTGGCCTACCTGGTCATTGTGGTCGGCATGATCTGGCTATTCACCCGTATTCCAACCGCGTTCCTGCCCGAAGAAGACCAGGGCGTACTCTTCGCCCAGGTACAAACCCCGGCCGGCTCCAGCGCCCAGCGCTCCCAGGTGGTCGTGGATGAAATGCGCGAGTTTCTGCTGCGTCCCGGCAAGGATGGCGGTGAAGGTGATGCCGTAGCGTCCGTGTTTACCGTGACCGGCTTCAACTTCGCCGGTCGTGGCCAAAGCTCGGGTATGGCCTTCATCATGCTCAAGCCATGGGACGAACGTAACGCCGACAACAGCGTGTTCAAGGTCGCGGCCCGTGCTCAACAGCACTTCTTCACCTTCCGTGACGCCATGGTGTTCGCTTTTGCGCCACCGGCGGTACTGGAGCTGGGTAACGCCACCGGTTTCGACGTATTCCTGCAGGACCGTGCCGGTATCGGTCACGACAAGCTAATGGCAGCACGTAACCAGTTCCTGGGAATGGCCGCGCAAAGCAAAGTGCTCTCGCAGGTGCGTCCGAACGGCCTGAACGACGAACCGCAGTACCAACTGACTATCGACGACGAACGCGCCAGCGCCCTGGGCCTGACAATGACGGACATCAACACCACCCTGTCGATCGGACTGGGCAGTAGTTATGTCAACGACTTCATCGACCGTGGTCGTGTGAAGAAGGTCTTTATACAAGGTCAACCCGGCTCCCGCATGAGCCCCGAAGACATCAAGAAATGGTTCGTACGCAACGCTAGCGGCACCATGGTCCCGTTCTCGGCTTTCGCCAAGGGTGAGTGGATTTACGGCGCACCCAAACTGTCACGCTACAACGGTGTCGAAGCCATCGAAATCCTCGGTGCCCCGGCGCCCGGCTACAGTACCGGTGAAGCCATGGCCGAAGTCGAGGCCCTGGCCAAGAAACTGCCAGCGGGTGTCGGTATTTCCTGGACTGGCCTGTCCTACGAGGAGCGTCTGTCTGGCTCGCAAGCGCCGGCGCTGTATGCGCTGTCTCTGCTGATGGTCTTCCTCTGCCTGGCGGCACTGTACGAAAGCTGGTCGATTCCGATCGCGGTCATGCTGGTGGTTCCGCTGGGGATTATCGGTGCCCTGCTCGCTACCAGCCTGCGCGGCTTGTCCAACGACGTGTACTTCCAGGTGGGCTTGTTGACGACCATCGGTCTGGCATCGAAAAACGCCATTCTGATCGTCGAGTTTGCCAAGGAGTTGCATCATCAGGGACGCAGCCTGACTGATGCGGCCATTGAAGCCTGCCGGATGCGTCTGCGACCGATCGTCATGACCTCGCTGGCATTCGTGCTCGGCGTGGTGCCACTGGCAATCTCCACGGGCGCAGGCTCGGGCAGCCAGCACGCGATCGGCACCGGTGTTATTGGCGGTATGATCACCGCGACTGTTCTGGCGATCTTCTGGGTCCCGCTGTTCTTTGTCACCGTGTCCTCCATGGGCCAAAGAAAAACCGCGGAAGAACCCGACACAATTGAAACTGCAAACGAGGCTGGCCAATGAGCAAGTCGCTACTTTCCTTAGCAATTACCGCGTTCGTGCTGGGTGGTTGCTCGCTGATACCTGATTATAAGCAGCCAGAAGCGCCGGTCGCGGCGCAGTACCCGCAAGGTCCTGCGTACTCGCCGGCCGAGGCCGCCAACAGGGCGGCCGCTGAACAAGGCTGGAAGCAGTTTTTCCATGACCCGGCACTGCAACAGCTGATTCAGACCGCTCTGGTGAACAACCGCGACCTGCGTGTCGCAGCCCTGAATATCGACGCCTTTGCGGCTCAGTACCGTATCCAGCGCGCCGACCTGTTCCCGGCCGTGTCCGCGACCGGCAGCGGTAGCCGTCAACGTACTCCGGCGAGCCTGTCGCAAACCGGCGCAGAACGCATCACCAGCCAGTACTCGGCGACGCTGGGAATCAGCGCCTATGAGCTGGACCTGTTCGGTCGGGTTCGCAGCCTCAGCGAGCAAGCGCTGCAAACGTACTTCGCCACCGAAGAAGCACGTCGCAGCACTCAGATCAGCCTGGTGGCCAGCGTGGCCAACGCCTACCTGACCTGGCAGGCCGACAAGGAACTGCTGCAGCTGACCAAGGAAACCCTGGGGACCTTCGAGCAGAGCTACAAACTCACCGCACGCAGTAACGAAGTCGGTGTGGCCTCGGCGCTCGACCTGAGCCAGTCGCGCACTTCCGTGGAAAACGCACGGGTGCAATTGGCGCGTTATACCCGTCTGGTAGCACAGGACGAAAACAGCCTCACGCTGTTACTGGGCACCGGGGTTCCGGCCAACCTGCCGGGCGGTCAACCGCTGGCCGATGACCTGATGAGTGAAGTACCCGCCGGTCTGCCTTCTGACCTGCTACAGCGCCGCCCAGACATCCTTGAAGCCGAACACAAGCTCAAGGCTGCCAACGCCAACATCGGCGCGGCACGGGCAGCGTTCTTCCCGAGCATCAGCCTGACAGCCAACGCCGGTACCGCGAGCCCGGACCTGTCCGGTCTGTTCAAAGGTGGTTCAGGGACCTGGTTGTTCCAGCCGCAAATCAATCTGCCGATTTTCAATGCCGGCAGCCTGAGAGCGAGCCTGGATAACTCGAAAATACAGAAAGACATCACCGTGGCACAGTACGAAAAGTCCATCCAGACCGCCTTCCAGGAAGTCTCCGATGGCCTGGCCGCACGCCAGACTTTCAACGAACAGTTGCAGGCCCAGCATGATCTGGTCAGCGCTAACCAGGATTACTACCGTCTGGCCGAGCGTCGTTATCGGATCGGTGTCGACAGCAACCTGACTTTCCTCGATGCCCAGCGCCAGTTGTTCACCTCGCAGCAAGCATTGATCGCCGATCGTCTTTCGCAGCTGACCAGCGAGGTCAATTTGTACAAAGCCCTCGGTGGCGGCTGGAACGAACAAACCGCGCAGAACACGCCGGTTCCTGAAGAAGCACCGAAGCTGAAGCTCTTCTGACAGCACAGACAAACGCACCTTTGGGTGCAATGCTGCTCACTCAGGGAGTGTTGACCGATCCCTGATCAGCAGGAAAATCCGGAATCCGATAAAGATTCCGGATTTTTTTTGCCTGTAGCACAGGATTTTTAAATTGTTCTGGAGGTGGACGGATAACCGCTCGGAATATTTGAGGTATTGGCCGAGTACTCCCCCTCAAGCGCGCTGCGCCCTTCTGTTACGAACGCTGAGGGCTTTTGTTGACGTACTACGCGTGAGTACTCAGGGAGGCTTGCGAGACTGCTGTAGCGCATCACAGATGCATCTGGATGCGAGAGCTTCAGATTTGCACGGCCGACATAATGACAGTGCCAATCTCCCCATAAAAAGCACACAAAAAAAAACGCCCCGAGCCGTTAAGCTTGGGGCGCTTTTCATGTTTGGTGCACTCGACAGGATTCGAACCTGTGACCGCTCGGTTCGTAGCCGAGTACTCTATCCAGCTGAGCTACGAGTGCATTTTGTGTTTGATAAACCAGATCACAACTGGTTGAAGCAAGTTGCTCACATTACTGCAAACAACCCTTAAATGGTGCACTCGACAGGATTCGAACCTGTGACCGCTCGGTTCGTAGCCGAGTACTCTATCCAGCTGAGCTACGAGTGCATTTGTTGCCGCGCATTATAGTCCGTTGAATCTTTTTGTAAAGCGCTTTTTTCTAGTAATTTCAACAACTTACCGAAGAAGCCAGATTACAACGTACTAAATAAATAATGGCGGAGAAGGGGGGATTCGAACCCCCGACACCCTTTTGAGGTGTACTCCCTTAGCAGGGGAGCGCCTTCGGCCACTCGGCCACCTCTCCGCAACACGGGGCGTATCTTAACCAACCTTTTCCCCGTTTGCAAACATAAAAAACGATAAAAATTAATGGCTTGGTTCTTCGTCCTTCTCTTTCTTTATACGCAGGTAAATTTCTTCACGGTGAACAGCCACCTCTTTAGGGGCGTTGACACCAATACGCACTTGATTTCCTTTGACGCCGAGCACGGTCACAGTGATTTCGCCATCACCAATAATCAGGCTTTCTGCGCACCGACGAGTCAGAATCAGCATACCTTTCTCCTCACGCATTTCATTTCAGGGACAACAGTCTGCAAAAAAAAGGCGCTCGACCTACAACCAGAACGATCGCAGCCCTACACGCCTAAGTATTGACTAGCACGAGCAAAAGAACAGTTTTCAGTCGCGCCACTCAAAAAACAAAGGGCACGGTCAGACCGTGCCCTTTGGGCAAAGCATCACTCGCCCTGGCGGGCCGGTGCATCCAGTTCGAAAGCCGTGTGCAGAGCGCGCACAGCCAGTTCCAGGTACTTCTCTTCGATGACGACCGAAACCTTGATTTCCGACGTCGAGATCATCTGGATGTTGATGCTTTCTTTAGCCAGCGCTTCGAACATGCGACTGGCGACGCCTGCGTGAGAACGCATGCCCACACCGACGATCGACACCTTGGCAATCTTGGTATCGCCCACCACTTCACGCGCACCGATTTCACGCGCGGTGTTTTCCAGGACCGACTGAGCCGCCTGGTAATCATTGCGGTGAACCGTGAAGGTGAAGTCGGTGGTGTTATCGTGCGCCACGTTCTGCACGATCATGTCGACTTCGATGTTCGCGGCGCTGATCGGGCCGAGAATCTTGAAGGCCACGCCCGGAGTGTCTGGCACACCACGGATGGTCAGCTTGGCTTCATCGCGGTTAAAAGCGATGCCGGAAATGATCGGCTGTTCCATGGATTCCTCTTCATCAATAGTAATGAGGGTACCCGGACCCTCCTTAAAGCTGTGCAGGACGCGCAGCGGAACGTTGTACTTGCCGGCAAACTCGACCGCACGGATCTGCAACACCTTGGAACCGAGGCTGGCCATTTCCAGCATCTCTTCGAAGGTAATCTTGTCCAGGCGTTGAGCCGCAGACACGACGCGCGGGTCGGTGGTGTAGACACCGTCCACATCGGTGTAGATCTGGCACTCGTCAGCCTTCAAGGCTGCAGCCAGTGCCACGCCAGTGGTATCGGAACCGCCACGACCCAGGGTCGTGATGTTGCCGTGCTCGTCGACGCCCTGGAAACCGGCGACTACAACCACACGGCCGGCCTTCAGATCACCACGGATCTTCTGGTCATCAATCTGCAAGATACGCGCTTTATTGTGCGCGCTATCGGTCAGAATCCGCACCTGATTACCGGTATACGAAACCGCCGGCACGCCACGCTTGATCAGTGCCATCGCCAGTAGCGCGATCGTCACTTGCTCACCGGTGGAGACGATCACATCCAGCTCGCGGGGAACCGGTTGATTGTCACCACTGATTTGCCTGGCCAGATCGATCAGGCGGTTGGTTTCGCCACTCATCGCGGACAGCACAACCACCAGGTCATCACCGGCTTCGCGGAATTTCTTAACCTTGTCAGCGACCTGCTCGATTCTCTCGACAGTGCCGACCGAGGTGCCTCCAAACTTCTGTACGATCAAAGCCATTTCAAAGCCGCCTCAGCCCATGAAGGGCACCCATTAAACATTCAAACTGCAGCTCCAGAACCCGCCACTAGACGACGGGCCCGGCACGGAGCCTTAGATACCCTGCTCTACAAACGGCACGGTCAGGGCCAATGCTGCATCCAGCGCGTCAGCGTCGATACCGCCGCCTTGCGCCATGTCCGGACGACCACCGCCCTTCCCGCCCACTGCCGCAGCGGCTTGCTTCATCAAATCACCGGCTTTGAGTTGGCCAGTCAGGTCTTTGGTCACGCCTGCAACCAGAACGACCTTTTCCTCATGGACACTGCCGAGCAGGATCACTGCGCGGCCGAGTTTGTTCTTCAATTGATCGACCAAGGCCAACAGCGCCTTGCCGTCCTGACCGTCCAGACGCACGGCCAGCACTTTCACACCTTTGACGTCCAATGCCTGTGCCGACAGATCATCACCGGCGGCGCTGGCGGCCTTGGCTTGCAGCTGCTCGAGTTGTTTTTCCAGCAGACGGTTGCGCTCAAGCACAGCCAGCAGTTTGTCGATCAGGTTGTCACGACTGCCTTTGACCAGGCTCGCGGCTTCCTTGAGTTGTTCATCAGCGGCGTTCAGATACGCCAGCGCCGCAGCACCGGTGACCGCTTCAATACGACGAACGCCTGACGCCACACCGCCTTCGCTGATGATTTTCAGCAGGCCGATGTCGCCAGTGCGATTGGCGTGGATACCGCCGCACAGCTCGACGGAGAAATCACCGCCCATGCTCAGCACGCGCACGCTGTCGCCGTATTTCTCGCCAAACAGCGCCATGGCGCCTTTTTGCTTGGCGGTTTCGATATCGGTTTCTTCGGTTTCGACTTCGGTGTTGTTACGCACTTCGCGGTTGACGATGTCTTCCAGGGCTTTCAATTGCTCTGGCTTGATCGCTTCGAAGTGGCTGAAGTCAAAGCGCAGGCGCTGACTGTCGACCAACGAACCCTTCTGCTGCACGTGCTCGCCCAGTACCTGGCGCAGCGCGGCATGAAGCAAGTGAGTCGCGGAGTGGTTCAGCGAAGTGGCATGACGCACGTCTGCATCGACCTGTGCCTGCACCGGAGCACCGATGATCAAGCTGCCCGACGCCAACACGCCGTGATGCAGGAACGCGCCGCCGGTCTTGGTGGTATCGCGCACGTCGAAGCGCGCAAGACCCGCCTGCGTGCTGGTCATCAAGAACCCACAATCGCCAATCTGGCCGCCCGATTCAGCGTAGAACGGGGTCTGGTCAAGAACCACAACGCCCTCTTCGCCTTCGCTCAGCACGTCGACCGATTGCCCGTCTTTGTAGAGAGCAACCACCTTGGCCGAACCGCTGGTGGCGTCGTAGCCGGTGAACTCGGTGGCCACATCAACCTTGACCAGGCTGTTGTAGTCCATGCCGAACGAGCTGGCGGAACGCGCACGCACGCGCTGGGCTTCCATCTCGCGCTCGAAACCTTCTTCGTCGATCGTCAGGCTGCGCTCACGGGCGATGTCGCCGGTCAGGTCCATCGGGAAGCCGTAGGTGTCGTACAACTTGAACACTACGTCGCCCGGAACCACGTTGCCTTTGAGCTCGGCCAGATCCTGCTCGAGAATCTTCAGACCCTGTTCCAGAGTCTTGGCGAACTGCTCTTCTTCGGCTTTCAGCACGCGCGCGATGTGCGCCTGGTTTTGCGTGAGCTCAGGGAAAGCCTCGCCCATCTCGGCGACCAGCGCGGCAACGATCTGATAGAAAAAGCTGCCCTTGGCGCCCAGTTTGTTGCCGTGACGGCAAGCGCGACGGATGATCCGGCGCAGCACGTAGCCGCGACCTTCGTTGGACGGCAGCACGCCGTCAGCGATCAGGAAACCGCAGGAGCGAATGTGGTCGGCGACCACTTTCAGCGAAGCCTGGTTGTCGTTGGTGCAACCGATGGCCTTGGCCGAAGCGCTCAGCAGGCTCTGGAACAGATCGATTTCATAGTTCGAATGAACGTGCTGCAGAACGGCACTGATCCGCTCCAGGCCCATACCGGTATCGACCGAAGGCGCTGGCAGTGGATGCAGCACGCCATCAGCCGTGCGGTTGAACTGCATGAACACGTTGTTCCAGATTTCGATGTAACGGTCGCCGTCTTCTTCCGGCGAACCCGGTGGGCCGCCCCAGATGTCGGCGCCGTGATCGTAGAAAATCTCGGTGCAAGGACCGCACGGGCCGGTGTCGCCCATGGTCCAGAAGTTGTCGGACGCATACGGCGCGCCTTTGTTGTCGCCAATGCGGACCATACGTTCAGCCGGAACCCCGACTTCCTTGGTCCAGATGTCATAGGCTTCGTCATCGCTGGCGTAGACCGTGACCCAGAGCTTGTCCTTGGGCAAGGCCAGGACAGAGGTCAGGAAGGTCCAGGCGAAGGTGATCGCGTCACGCTTGAAGTAATCGCCGAAGCTGAAGTTACCCAGCATTTCAAAGAATGTGTGGTGACGAGCGGTATAGCCGACGTTTTCCAGATCGTTGTGCTTGCCACCGGCGCGTACGCACTTCTGGCTGCTGACGGCGCGGGTGTACGCGCGCTTTTCCTGGCCCAGAAAGCAGTCCTTGAACTGGTTCATCCCCGCGTTAGTGAACAGCAGGGTTGGATCGTTGCCCGGAATCAAGGAGCTTGAGGCTACACGGGTGTGGCCTTGCTCTTCGAAGAAGCGAAGGAAGGCTTCACGGATTTCTGCGCTTTTCATTAGGTTCTTCCACGGAGACTGCGGCCAAAGGCCGGTGCAAAACGTCAATAGACGGAGCGACGGCAAAGGGCCGCATTATATCGGCGTTAGTGACTAGGTACAGTGTGTTTGTACGATACAGACAGTCAATTGGACGGCCAACACCGTCAGTTGCGAGAAAAAGCGATGAAAGTCGCTACAACCTGCTCAATCTGCGCCCGACTGACGTCCAGATGGGTGACCATCCGCAACCGCGGGGCCGCACTGAGTTTGATCCCCCGCTCACCGGCGAAGGCTTTCAGCGCTTCTGCTTTGTCACCGAGTTGAACATAAACCATATTGGTCTGCACCGGTTCAACCGTGTAACCCGCCTTGCGTAAACCTTCAGCCAGCAGCTGAGCGTTGGCATGATCATCGGCCAGACGCGGCACCTGATGGTCCAGCGCATAAAGCCCCGCCGCAGCGAGAATACCGGCCTGACGCATGCCGCCACCGACCATCTTGCGCAGCCGCCGCGCCTTGCCGATCAACTCGGACGTGCCGCACAGCACCGAGCCAATCGGCGCGCCGAGGCCTTTGGACAGGCAGACCGACACCGAATCGAAATGCTGAGTGATCTCCCGCGCGTCGACGCCCAGCTTGACCGCAGCGTTGTACAACCGCGCGCCATCCAGGTGCAGTGCAAGACCATGCTCCTGGGTAAAGCTGCGCGCTCGGGCCAGATACTCCAATGGCAGGACCTTGCCTTGCATGGTGTTTTCCAGGGCCAACAAGCGCGTGCGGGCGAAATGGAAGTCGTCCGGCTTGATCGCGGCGGCCACCTGCGCCAGGTCCAGCGAGCCATCAGCCTGGACCTCCAGCGGCTGCGGCTGGATCGAACCCAGCACTGCCGCCCCGCCACCTTCGTACTTATAGGTATGTGCCTGCTGGCCGACGATATATTCGTCGCCGCGCTCACAATGGGCCATCAGCCCCAACAGGTTACTCATGGTGCCAGTGGGTACGAACAGTGCTTGAGCAAAGCCCAAGCGCCTTGCCAGCTCGGTTTCAAGCCGGTTCACCGTGGGATCTTCGCCGTACACGTCATCACCGGTGGCGGCCGTTGCCATTGCGTGGAGCATCCCGGCAGTCGGTTGGGTCACTGTGTCGCTACGAAGATCGATAACTCTCATGGAGCAGGCCTCGGCAATGGGACGCGAACGTCGCCGCTAAATGGGAAAATCCCTTTCGAACTCGATTACTGCGGTCATCGCACTCGATAATCAAGACTCTAGGTAAGAAAAGCCTGTTCAAGCCAACGGAAAATTCGATTCATATCATCAGAAAGCAGCGATGCACTGTTCAGAAATATATGTTAAAAACTCACCGCCGCCAGAAATCCTGGTGGCAACGTTCTCAGGGCGGGGTGTAACTCCCCACCGGCGGTAATTGCGCGCAATGCGCATAGCCCGCGAGCGCTTGGTGACACGAACGGCTTCGGCAGTGTGCGTCGGCAAGGTCAGCAGACCCGGTGTGATCCCGGGGCCGACGGTCATAGTCCGGATGAAGAGAGAACGGGATTGGCGCCAAAGGGCCGTCTCAAGGTGTTCGCGCATGTCACTGCACGATTGACCGGAACGTACCCTTAAATCCCCTTCGATTCATAACGCCCTGTTTTTCACACAAACAGGAGTCAGAACAGATGCAACCCACCGCAATCGATAGCAAAAGCAAAAGCCACCACGGCGAGCGCGTCGCGTTTATTCAGGCCTGCTGGCACAAGGACATTGTCGATCAGAGCCGTAAAGGCTTCGTCGCCGAAATGCTCATCCAGGGCTACCAGGAAAGTGATATCGATTTCTTTGAAGTCGGCGGCGCCTTTGAAATCCCGCTGCACGCCAAGCTGCTGGCCAAATCTGGCCGTTACGCCGGCATCGTCGCTGCCGGGCTGGTGGTGGACGGCGGAATCTACCGCCACGAGTTCGTCGCCCAGTCAGTGATCAGCGGCCTGATGCAGGTTCAGCTGGAAACGGAAGTGCCGGTGTTCTCGGTCGTACTGACCCCACATCACTTCCATGCAGGCGAAGAGCATCAGAAGTTCTTCTTCGAACACTTCGTGCATAAAGGTCAGGAAGCGGCGAAGACGTGTGCCGATACCTTGCACAAGACGCGTGTATTGCGTCGTAGCGAGCACCGGGCGGTCGCGGTTTAGCCAATGACCGATCGTTGATCGTTCCCACGCTCTGCGTGGGAATGCAGCCCGTGACGCTCCGCGTCACAATCCAGAGCGGACGCAGAGCGTCCAGCGAGGCATTCCCACGCGGGAGCGTGGGAACGATCATTTAAGCGAGGTTTTCGGCGGTGGTTGGCACGATTAGAATCCCTGCCCGCAAGCCATTCTTCACCTTCGGGTTAGGGAAAATGATCCGCGCGCCCTCTTCTTCGACGATCCAGCGTGTCTGGGCGATGTCTTCGGCCAACAGATAACCCACTTTCAGCTCCGAGAAGTTCTCGACATCCGTCGGCAAGTGCAGGTGGAACGTATCGCTGTGCTTGATGATTTCCCGCGCCACGCTGAACAGCTGCAGACCGTCCAACCCTTCGTCAGTCAGCGAAGGCTCGTTACCTTCGATGATCTGCTTTAGGCGAATTTCCAGGCGTTCGACGTTAACCCCTTGGTTTTGCCCGAACGGCCGGGCTTTGCCCAACTCAAGGGTGAAGGACTCGGCGCCAAGTTTGTCGTAGGTATAAGAGCTGAAAACGATGGAAGGCTTGTTCTGCAACAGCACCGCTTCCATACCGGCGGCGCGCAAGCGGACCAGTTCCTGACGTGAGTGCTGACGACCTTCCTTCCAGGGATACAGCGCGAACTGCTCTATCTTCGAGCCGCGGATCGCGGTGTGCAGGTCGTAGTGCAAACGGCTGCGATCCGGCAGGCTGAAGAAGCTCGCTGCCAGGCGCTCCAATTCGCAAGCGCGCAAGGCTTCCGAACCACTCGTCAGTTCGTGACGGCCGTTGAACAGCCGGTTGACGTCCTGCTCGATGTAACGCTCGCCGTGGCGCATGGCCTCGGGGTTGCCGAACAGGAACAGAATACGTGCACGTGGCTTCAACTCACCACGGGCGATGCCATGCAACAGACGGTCAAGCAGCTCGATCGGTGCCGTCTCATTACCGTGGATGCCGGCTGACAGCAGCAGGTCCATGCCATTGTCGCGAGCCTCGGGTGGCCGGACTTCCAGCGCACCTTCGCTCAGCCAGCGCATCCGCACGCCTTCGACAGTCAGTTGAGTCTTCTCCGCCGGTTCGCGGCCGGCGAGGGTCAGTTCAAGCAGTTTGCCGAGGGCGAGCATAGAGCGATTTCCTTAGTGGTCGTGTGCGCAATCCGGGCCGTGCAC
>JAPLSD010000374.1 GCA_026398835.1 Pseudomonas sp. | reverse complement strand
CGTTCAACACGCAGACCTGAAGACCGGCGCGGCGAGCTGGTTTTCCGGTGGCCAACTGAACGTCAGTTACAACTGCATCGACCGCCATCTTGAACAACGTGGCGACCAGATCGCGATCATCTGGGAAGGCGACGACCCCGCAGAGTCGGCGCAGATCACCTACAAAAAACTTCATCACAACGTTTGCCGCCTGGCCAATGTTCTGAAAAGTCGCGGCGTTAAGAAAGGCGATCGGGTCTGTATCTACATGCCGATGATCCCCGAAGCGGCCTACGCCATGCTTGCCTGCTCGCGAATTGGTGCGGTGCACTCGGTGGTGTTCGGCGGCTTTTCCCCTGACTCCCTGCGCGACCGTATTCTCGACGCCGAGTGCCGCACCGTAATCACTGCAGATGAAGGCGTACGTGGTGGCAAATACATTGCGCTCAAGCAGAACGTCGACAAGGCCCTGCTCAGCTGCCCGGACGTCAGCACCGTGTTGGTGGTCGAGCGCACCCAAGGTGACGTCAACTGGGTCGAAGGCCGTGACCTCTGGTATCACCAGGCTCTGCGCAGCATGAGCGACGACTGCCCACCCGAGCCAATGGACGCCGAAGAACCGCTGTTCATCCTTTACACCTCCGGCAGCACCGGCAAACCCAAAGGCGTACTGCACAGCACCGGCGGCTATTTGCTGCAAGCGGCGATGACCTTCAAATACGTGTTCGACTACCGTGACGGCGAAGTCTTCTGGTGCACCGCCGATGTCGGTTGGGTCACCGGCCACAGCTACATCGTCTACGGCCCGCTGGCCAATGCCGCGACCACGCTGATCTTCGAAGGTGTACCGAGCTACCCGAGCAGTTCGCGGTTCTGGCAGGTAATCGACAAGCATCACGTCAATATCTTCTACACCGCACCCACCGCCTTGCGCGCGCTGATGCGCGAAGGTCTGGAGCCGTTGCAAGCGACATCGCGTAGCAGTCTGCGACTGCTGGGCAGCGTGGGTGAGCCGATCAACCCGGAAGCCTGGGAATGGTATTTCAATGCCGTCGGCGAGCAACGTTGCCCGATCGTCGATACCTGGTGGCAGACCGAGACTGGCGGCATCATGCTCAGCCCGCTGGTCAGCGCAACCCGAATCAAACCCGGCTGCGCCACCCAACCGATGTTCGGCGTGCAACCGGTGTTGCTGGACGAACAGGGCAAGGAAATCAGCGGTGCCGGCAGCGGCATACTGGCGATCAAGGCCAGCTGGCCGGCGCAGATTCGTAGCGTCTACGGCGACCCGAAACGCATGCTCGAAACCTACTTCAAACCCTTCCCTGGTTATTACTTCACCGGCGACGGCGCTCGTCGCGATGAAGACGGCGATTACTGGATCACCGGGCGTATCGATGACGTGATCAACGTGTCCGGGCACCGCATCGGAACTGCCGAAGTAGAAAGCGCGCTGGTGCTGCACGACAGCATTGCCGAAGCCGCGGTGGTCGGCTATCCCCATGACGTCAAAGGTCAAGGGATCTACGCCTTCGTCACGCCGATGAATGGCATCGAACCGTCTGACGCCTTGAAGAAAGAACTGCTGGCGCATGTCAGCAAGGAAATCGGCAGCTTCGCCAAACCGGATTTGATCCAATGGGCGCCGGCCTTGCCAAAAACCCGTTCGGGCAAGATCATGCGGCGGATTCTGCGCAAGATTGCCTGCAATGAATTGGACAGCCTGGGCGATACTTCAACCCTGGCCGATCCGAGCGTGGTCGAGGGTCTGATCGACAAACGCCTGAACACATAAACCTGCGCGGCCATTGCCGCGCTTTGCTTAACGCTGCAACCACCGAGCCGTCATGGAATTCATTCGTAGTCGTATCGAAACCCAGATCATGAGCCTGAGCGGCCTGTCCCTCGGCAAGCTTGATCTGGAGAACCCCAAGGGCGATCCCGGCCTGTTCGGGCCGGACTCGGTCAGTTGGCAAGTACATGGCGACTTCAGCAGCATGTTGATCGGCGGCATCAGCGCTCTAATGCAGCAAGCCCTGCATCCGCTAGTGCTGGCCGGAGTCTGGGATCACTCAAATTTTCGTGAAGACATGCTCGGCCGGCTGCGTCGTACCGGACAGTTCATTTCCGGCACCACCTTTGGATCGCGTCAGGACGCCGAGTGGCTGATCGACAAGGTTCGCACCATTCACCTGCAAGTGACCGGCACCGCGCCCGATGGCCAGCCTTATGCGGCCAGCGACCCGGATCTGCTGACCTGGGTGCATGTGGCCGAGGTCAGCAACTTCCTCGCCTCCCACCTGCGTTACCGTAACCCGAACCTGTCGCCGGCCGATCAGGATCGCTATTACGCGGAAATCGCCCTGGTCGCCGAGCGACTAGGCGCCCGGGATGTGCCGCGCTCACGGCAGGAAATAGCCGACTACCTTGAAAGGATCCGCCCACAACTGTTGTGTGACGAGCGCAGCCGTGAAGTGTTGCGTCTGCTGCTGGCCGCTCCCTCACCAAGCCGCATGGCCAAGCCCTTTGGGGCGCTGATGATGCAGGCCGGTATCGACTTGTTACCGGACTGGGCCAGCGACATGCTGGGTGTCAGCCAGGGTCCGTTGCAACGACAATTGATCCGCGCCAGCGTCAACCGTAGTGCGCCGGTGCTGCGCTGGGCGGTACGCAATGGCTCGGTACAGCGTGCCAAACGACGCATGGGGTTGCTGACCTGACTCCCCCTTGTTGATCGTTCCCACGCTCTGCGTGGGAACGATCAGTGAATCCAACGCAGCGGCCCTTAGCTGTTAAACTCTCGCGCCAAATTCCCCTGCAAGGCGCCCAGCATGTCTTCCTTGAATCAGGCGCTGCGCGCCGCCCTCGATCATCGCCAAGACCTGCTCGCCGAGCTATCGCTGGAACGCGACGCGCTGCTGCAACTGCATGAAGCCATCAATCAGCACCTCGACCTGAACACTCTGCTGGTCTACAACGACCGCTCCCGGGGCAATTCGCGCATTGACCGGGAAGACTCGGTCTACCGTGCCGAAGACGCGGCTCTGGAAGATATGATCGGCCACGAATGGGGTCTGAACTATCGCGTACGGGGTCGCCACGCCGGGCAGGATCCACTGCTGTTTCTTGACCTGCGCAACGCTCGCGGTTGGGTCAAAGACCATAGCGCCGGTAAAAGCGTGCTGAACCTGTTTGCGTACACCTGCGGTGTTGGCTTGAGCGCAGCCGCTGGCGGCGCCAGCGAAGTGTGCAATCTGGACTTTGCCGAAGGCAATCTGGCGGTCGGCCGTGAGAACGGCCAGCTCAATCCGCAGTTGCCGAAGATGCAGTTCATCCAGTCGGACTATTTTGCGGCGATCCGTCAACTGGCCGGTTTGCCAATCATTCAACGTCGTCACAAATTGCCGAGCTACCCACGCCTGGAACAGCGCCAGTACGACCTGGTCCTGCTCGACCCTCCTGCCTGGGCCAAAAGTGCTTTCGGTACCGTCGACCTGCTGCGCGACTATCAGAGCCTGCTCAAACCCGCCCTGCTGACCACCGCCGATAATGGCGTACTGATCTGCTGCAACAATCTGGCAAAGGTCAGTATGGACGACTGGCGTGAACAGGTTCTGCGCTGCGCCGAAAAGGCCGGGCGACCGGTGCGCGACTGGCAGGTGCTGACTCCGGGCAGTGATTTCCCGTCCATGGATCAACAACCGCCACTGAAAACCTTGATCCTGCAACTCTGAGCCAGACAAGTCCTACGCGAATAAAGGCGATTGCTTCGGAACCGGAATCGCGTGCCATACTCCAAGGCACTTCCGATATCAGATAGATGAAGCCTCACATGCCCAAAGGATTGATCCGCGCCATTGGCGTCTTGTTGACCGCTCTCGCCCTTTATAGCTTGCTGGGGTTTCTGATATTGCCAGGCATCGCCTTGCGGGTTGCTAATCAACAATTGGCCAACTACGCAACGGTGCCGGCGCGAATCGAACGGATCGAGCTCAACCCCTTCAGCCTTGAACTGACCCTGTGGGGGTTGAAAATCGGTGAGCCGGGCAAGGAGCAAGTAGCCTTCGAGCGCCTTTACGCCAACCTGGAGCTCGACAGCCTGTGGACTCGTGCCCTGCATCTGGCCGATGTCGAATTGCTCAACCCCAAGACCGAAATCCTCTTCGCCAAAGACGGCAAACTCAACCTGCCTGGGTTGTTCAAGCTGCCAGCCAGCGAGCCGACACCCGCTAACCCGGACGCCAAACCATTCCCGCTGCGTATCGAACGCATCAAGCTGGCCGGTGGCTATGTGCACTTTCAGGACCTGCGTCCCAGCGAACCCATCGAATTTCTTTACGACAAGCTCGACCTCGAACTGAAAAACCTCAGCACCCTGCCCGATGACAATGCCGACATGACTCTGGTCGCTGTTGGCCCGGGAGGCGGAAAAATCGACTGGACCGGCAACTTCAGCCTAGTGCCGATTGCCTCCGAAGGTAAGGTCAAAATCACCAACGGACAGATGAAATCCTGGTGGCCCTACGTGCGGGATGTCGTGCCGCTGGTGCTGGAAAACGGCATTCTGAACCTGAGTACCGATTACAAATTCAACCTATCCAAAGAAACCGAACTGCTCCTGAGCAACGCCTCGCTGAGCGTCGCGCCGTTCGCCATCAAGGCTCCGGATGGTCGACCGCTGGCACGTCTCGAACGGCTAGACGTCAGCGAGACCACGGTCGATCTGGCCAAGCAGCAAGTGGTGGTCGGCAAGATCCGCAGTCAGAAACTGGAAACCTGGGCCGCTCGCGAAGCCGATGGTCAGCTCGACTGGCAGAAGCTATTCGCCAGCCAACCGGCCAAACCCACGCCGGAAACCGCTCCAGCCGCTGGCTCGCCCAAACCAGAACCGACAGCCCCAAGCAAACCCTGGCAAGTGCTGGTGAAGGACATGCAACTGCGCGATTACCAAGTCCATTTGGCAGACCGCCAGGCGCAACCGGCAGTGGCGCTGGAACTCGGCCCGCTGAACCTGGACCTGCAAAACTTCGACAGCCTCAATCAATCGCCTTTCACCCTCAAGCTCGATACCGGGCTGGGCAAGCAAGGCAAGATCCAGGCAAGCGGCGAAGTCAATCTGAAACCAGTCAGAGCCAAACTGCAGGTGCAGACCAAAGACATCGACTTGCGCATCGCCCAGTCCTATATCAGTCCGTTCATTCGCCTGGAACTGCGCAGCGGCATGCTCGGCAGTGATCTGGCGGTCGACCTTAAAAGCACTGAGCCGCTGGCGTTCAATATCACCGGTCGGGCCCAGGTCGATCAACTGCACACCTTGGACACCTTGAAGACCCGCGACTTCCTCAAGTGGCAGCAATTGGTGCTCGAAGGGTTGAATTATCAACATGGCGACAGCCTGTCGATCACCAAGGTCAACCTATTGCAGCCGTACGTGCGCTTTATGATCAACGAAGACCGCACCACCAACATTGATGACCTGCTGATCCCGCAGGCGGCCGACAGCGGCGCAAAATCCGCTGCAAAACCCGTGGCCAGCAAAGACAAAGCGCTGGGCATTCATATCGGCGCAATCGCTATCAACGATGGCTCGGCCAACTTCGCCGACTTCAGCCTGACGCCGAATTTCGCCACCGCCGTTCAAGAGCTCAACGGATCGATCGGCACCATCGACAGCCGCCAGGCGAAACCGGCCAGCGTCGATATCAAGGGCAAAGTCGACCGTTATGCACCGGTCATTATCAAAGGCAGCGTGAACCCGTTCGACCCAATGGCGGCGCTGGATATCGCCACCAGCTTCAAACGCGTCGAGCTGACCACACTGACGCCCTACTCAGGCAAGTTTGCCGGCTACCGCATTCGTAAAGGCCGGCTCAATCTTGACCTGCATTACATGATCACCAAGGGCCAGTTGAAAGCCGAGAACAAAATGGTGGTCGAGCAACTGCAACTGGGGGAAAAAGTCGACAGCCCCGATGCCGTGGACCTGCCGATTCGCCTGGCGATCGCACTGCTCAAAGACTCGGATGGCAAAATCTCCATCGAGCTTCCGATCTCCGGCGACTTGAATAATCCACAGTTCAGCGTGATGCCGATCATCTGGCAGACCCTGCGCAATCTGGTGCTGCGTGCGGCTGAAGCGCCCTTCAAGTTCATTGGCGGGCTGGTCAGCGGTGGCGGCTCTGAAGACCTTGGCAACGTGTCGTTCGCGCCAGGCTCCAGTGACCTGAATAAAGACTCCGAATCGACGTTGATCAAACTGGCGAAGGCTCTCAAAGAGCGTCCCGCCCTGCGACTGGAGATTGAAGGCACCAGCGCAAAAAGCAGCGACGGCCCACCGATCGCCGAACAGCGGCTCGAGCGTGAGTATCAGTACAACTACTACAAAATGCTTCAGCGCCGCGGTGACAAGGTCCCTGCCCAAGCGTCCCTGTTAGAGGTTCCAGACAGCGAGAAGGCGCCACTGCTCGAAGGCATCTACCGCACCCGCCTGAAAACACAGCCACCCGCCGAATGGGCACAACTGAGCCGCGACGAACGCACAGCAAAACTGCGTGAAGGGCTGATCAAATTCTGGAGCGAAAGCGACGTGCTCCTACGTCAATTGGGACAAGATCGGGCCAGCAGCATCAAGGACTTCCTGGTGGATAAAGGACAGCTGGCTGACGATCGGGTTTATTTCATCGACGCTAATCTTGGGCAAGCAGAGAGCGATGGTCGGGTGATCACGCAGCTTCATCTGGACAGCGAATGAACCTGCAAACGCGCTTTTTGCTCAGCCTGGCATTGGCCGTTGCTGCCAGCCAGGCTCAAGCTGCCGATACGCTGCGCTGTGGCAGTCAATTGATCAGTGTGGGAGATCGTTCCGGCGAAGTTCTGCAGAAATGCGGAGAACCTGCTTCCCGCGACT
>JAPLSD010000593.1 GCA_026398835.1 Pseudomonas sp. | reverse complement strand
GCCACGATCCAGTCAGCCAGATCGCGAGCGCTCAAGTCATGGTGGCTTGGCGAGAACAACACTTCGCCGGCACGTCGATCCAGACCGTACTGAATCAGTTTGGACACCGCCCAGTCGTAGTCTTCGCGGGAACAGATGACAAACTTGACCTGATCATTTGGCGTCAGCAGTTCGATATTTTCGTAGAGGTTACGGTGAGCTTCTTTGGAACCGGGCGTTTTCAAATCAACAACCCGACTGACCCTTGGATCGACCGCAGAAATATCCAGGGCACCACTGGTTTCCAGCGACACCTCATAACCGGCGTCACACAGCTGCTTGAGCAAAGGAATGGCATTGGGTTGTGCCAAGGGCTCGCCGCCCGTCACGCAAACGTAACGCGGGCGATAGCCGGCAACCTGTTCGAGGATGCCGTCCAGAGACATGATCGAGCCACCGCTGAAGGCGTAGGCGCTGTCGCAGTACTGACAGCGCAACGGGCAACCGGTCAGGCGCACAAATACAGTAGGCAGCCCGGCCGTCCGCGTTTCACCCTGCAACGAGTAAAAAACTTCGGTAATTCTCAATGTGTCTTGCATAGTCGCCACGGGCGTAACAGCTAAACAGGCTGTCCACCTCCGTCAGGCACCTCAAGGAACCCCGCAACAGCGCGAATCCCAAGAAGCGTGTTTCATAAAAAAGGGCGTGAATTCTAACGAAAAAACCCGCGATGGGCGCGGGTTTCTTCAAAACGGCGTAACTATTTCTACAAGCTTACACGCTTACATGTGTTGCAAGTCGCGCTGGGCCAGCTGAGCGGCAGAAGTGCCCGGATACTGGGAGACAACCTGCTGCAGAATGCCTTTGACCTTGTCGGTATGACCCAGGCGGCGCTCTACATCAGCGAGCTTGTACAGCGAATCCGGCACTTTGGCGTGCTTGGGATACAGCTGACTAACCTTGGCAAAAGCCTGACCGGCACCTTGCAGATCGCCCTTGGCCAGATTCACTTCACCCAACCAGTATTGAGCGTTGCCCGCGTACTGACTGTTCGGGTATTTGCGCAGGAATGCGGTGAAGGCCTGGCTGGCCTTGTCGAAATCCTTGGCTTTGATCAGGTCGAAGGCTGCGTCGTAATACAGCTTTTCCTTCGCCGGATCACCCGGTTCGCTACTTGCCGCAGGAGCCTGAGTGGCAGGCGCTGCAGCTGCACCGGCGGCATTGACATCACCACCAGCGGAAGAATTTGCAGGAGCCGCGGCAGGTGCACCGCCAGATCCAATGCGCCGATCAAGATCCTGGTATCGCTCCAGGTTTTCCTGCTTCATGCGCGCAACATCATTTTGCAGAACTTCAATCACACCTTGTTGCCGGGCGATTTGCTCCTGCATTTGTTGCAGTTGGTTGAACAGCTCACCCTGTGCCGAGACAGGGGCCGAAACCCCTCCCCCGGCATAGGCGCCGTTCGTACCGTAACCCGCAGGCGGATAACTGCTCCCGCTATTGTTATAGCCAGAGTTGTCCTCGACCACAGGAACCGCAGCCCCCGCCGCAAGCGGCAGGAGGCTGAGAGCCAAAACAGTTACAGCACGACGGCACGTTCGCATGACGAATTACTTACGCAGTTCGACGCGACGGTTTTGAGCCCAGGACTGCTCGTCGTTGCCGGTAGCAACTGGACGCTCTTCGCCGTAGGAAACCAGTTCCAGCTGAGCTGGGGAAACACCTTGCAGTACCAGGTAACGCTGAACGGCTTTCGCACGACGCTCGCCCAGTGCCATGTTGTACTCACGAGTACCACGTTCGTCGGTGTTGCCTTCCAGAACAACGCGAGCGCCGTTTGCTTTCAGGTCTTTGGCGTGAACGTCCAGAGCGCGCATGGCTTCTGGCTTCAGGTCCGAGCTATCGTATTCGAAGTAGAAGGTGGTGATTGCGCGCAGAGCAGCTTCTTCGCTCAGGGAGCCATCAACAGCGCCAGTGTTAGCGCCGTACCCAGCGTTTGGATCAACAGCGCCTTGACCGGCGTTGTCGCCGCCTTTGGACGAGCAACCTACAGCTACAGCCATGGCCAGAGCCAGCGCAGCAAACTTACCAAACTTCAGCATTTCCATCGTGAAACTCCTAATGAACCCCAATGTGTTAAGTAAAACGTGTAGCGCCGCGTCAGTTCAGGTAAGGGGACCAGGAAGGTTCTCTGACTTCGCCTTGAGCGGTAGGAAGCGGGAGCCTTACGCGTCCATTAATGGACACGAGCATCAAGACTCCCCGGCCCTGCTGGCGGGTGGCGTAGATTACCATGGTGCCGTTAGGCGCGACAGTAGGCGACTCATCAAGTGTGCTGTC
>JAPLSD010000424.1 GCA_026398835.1 Pseudomonas sp. | reverse complement strand
TTATGCGCCAACTCTGCGTCCGGCCACTGCCGACGAGCACGCCAGAACGGCTGCTCCTGCCAGCGCTGTTCATCGGCATAGAAGTCACGACCGATCCGGGCGAAACGCAGAAACAGCTGCTCGACCCGCTGTTGATGAAACTGCTGAGCCAGCGCCGCACGCTCAGGCGCTCGGATTAAAGTATTGATCACCGTCGGTGCCTGCAACGCCGAAGACAAGGACTGGAAAATACCATTGCCCGACAGTGGATCGACCGCCATGACCGCATCGCCCACCCGGATCCAGTTATCGCCACAGACCTGCGGGCAAAGAATCGCCGTGCTGCTGCGGGCATGCAATTGCAGATCGATTTCAGGTGCAACGCCGAAAAATTCGATCGCCAACGCCGATGCCTGACGTCTTTCCTGACAGTAGTCGAGCAACTGCGCTTTGCCTGGCAACTCGGCGCTGGCCACGTCCACCGTCAGTTGCCAATAACACTGACCATCGGCCTGCCGCGCCATCCAGGCCCAGCCGTCTTCAAGACTTTCGACCGCACTCGCCGTGGTGCCCGACGCCCCTTGCCAGCGGTTGAGCAGGCTGACGGTTTCCGGCCCACGCAGGCCTTTGCCTAACGCCGGAGCCTGACGCCCTCGCGCCTCCACCAGAAAATCCACCACTATAGTCGCGCGCCCTTCGACTTCCACTCGATGGCCCGACGCCTCTGAATGCACCGCCAGCACCCGCCCTTCGATCAGCTCGACACCGGCCAGCCGCAGATCCTCGCGCAGGCCTCGATCAAAGCGCGGACGGTCCAGCAAGAACTCGATATTTTGCGCATGCTGCTGAGCATTCCAGGACACCTGACGCTGAGAAGGCAGCGTCGCATTGTCCAATGCATGGGTAAGCCCTGCGCCGCGCAGGGCATCGAGAACCCGCACCGATACGCCTTCCAGCGCCGCAAACCGTCGCCAGTCACTGACCAGCGTCACGTCATAGCCAAGCCGTCGCAACCCCAGAGCTACCGCAGCGCCCGCAGGCCCGGCTCCCAGAATCAGGATCGCGCTCATGTCCAGACGCGCCGCTCAGGGCCGCGATAACGGGCATTTTCGCTCAGCCATTCGATGATCTGCGAATTGCTCGCCTCGTGGTGTTCGGCCAGGTAATGGGCGATATGCCCGCTCAACGCCCCACAGCCCAGACTCGCGCCGGATTGCCCCGGATGTGTGCCGCGACCACAGGCTGCAAAATCTGCTTGCTCGCTGTTGAGCCACGACCATTCGTGCTCGCCACAGCGCGCATCGCCGGTGACCCGCAGCACTCCCGGGTAACTCGCCGGAAACACCGCCGCGCCCTGGGCCGGGCTGGACGCGCACAGCAGCACTCCGCGCTCCAGCGCCGCCGCGCAGGCCTCACGCAACAGGCTACGATCCTGACGCAACCCCAGGCTCAAGTTGATCAGCCGTACGTCCTGCTCGACCAACCAATCAATGGCCGTGGCGATCTGCAAAGCGCTGGCCACTGCGCGCTGATCGAACACCTGTGCGACGCAAAACAACGCCGCTGGTGCTCGAAGACTAATAGCATCGATCACCGCGCTGCCATGGCCCAGAGGATCATCGCGCAGTGGCTCCTCAGCCAGGCCTTCGTCCAGCAAATAGAAACGCCGCCCGGCGACCACCCGAGATCGCTGCGCCAACGAATGACCGCTGTCGACAACGCCGATCCGCAGCTCAGGCTTCATGCAACACCTTCGATGACGTGAGCACACCATCGACCAACTCAAAGCGCAGGTCGGCGTCCGCCAGCGTCGACGGTCGATGGCTGATCAGGATTCGCGTACGCCCGGCAAACAGTCGGTCGATGGCCTCGATCACCTCTCGTTCCGTGGCCTCGTCGACCGCCGACGTGGCTTCATCGAGCACTAGAATCAACGGATCCTGCAACAACGCGCGGGCAATGGCGATCCGCTGTTTCTGCCCACCGGACAGCTGCTGTCCGCGCTCACCCAACGGGCTGTCGAGACCTTCGGGCAAGGATTCGATCAGGCTGTCGAGTTGCGCCAGACGCGCCACTTCGGCAATGGCTTCACGGCTGGCACAGGGCACGCTGTAAGACAGGTTATCCGCCAGGCTGCCGCGAAATAGCACAATGTCCTGGCTGACCACGGCGATCCGCCGCCGCAGCTCGAACAAGTCCAGATCGCGCAGATCAATGCCATCGAGCAACACTTGGCCAGACTGTGGATCGTGGTGACGTTGCAGCAGATCGATCAGCGTCGTCTTGCCGACGCCGGAGCCGCCGCTCAGGGCGACTTTCAGACCGTAAGGGATGCGCGCATCGATGCCGCGCAAGGTCATCGGGCGCCCTGGATGGCTGAAGTGAACTGACTGGAAACACAGCTCGCCAGAAGTCGGCATCGGCTGCGGATCGACCGGTGTGATAACGCTTG
>JAPLSD010000756.1 GCA_026398835.1 Pseudomonas sp. | reverse complement strand
CCACGAAGGTGGCGCGGTGGTCGAGGCGATCGGCGAGGGCGTGACCTCGGTGGCGGTCGGCGATCACGTGATCCCGCTCTACACACCCGAGTGCGGCAAATGCAAATTCTGCCTGTCGGGTAAAACCAATCTTTGCCAGGCTATTCGTGCGACCCAGGGCAAAGGCTTGATGCCCGACGGCACCACGCGTTTTTCCTACAAAGGCCAGCCGATTTTCCACTACATGGGCACTTCGACCTTCTCCGAATACACCGTACTGCCAGAAATTTCGGTGGCGAAGATCCCTAAAGAAGCACCGTTGGAAAAGGTCTGCCTGCTGGGTTGTGGCGTCACCACCGGGATCGGTGCAGTGATCAACACCGCCAAGGTCAAGCCGGGCGATACCGTGGCGATCTTCGGTCTGGGCGGCATCGGCCTGTCGGCGGTTATTGGTGCGGTCAAAGCCAAGGCTGGGCGCATCATTGCCATCGACATCAACCCGGCCAAATTCGAAATTGCCAAGCAACTGGGCGCGACCGATTGTGTGAATCCGAAAGACTTCGATCGTCCAATTCAGGACGTCATCGTCGACATGACTGACGGCGGCGTGGACTTCTCCTTTGAGTGCATCGGCAACGTACAGCTGATGCGCGCCGCACTTGAGTGCTGCCACAAAGGCTGGGGCGAGTCGGTGATCATCGGTGTGGCCGGTGCGGGTCAGGAAATCTCTACCCGTCCGTTCCAGTTGGTGACGGGCCGGGTCTGGCGCGGTTCCGCCTTCGGTGGCGTGCGTGGTCGTACCGAGTTACCGAGCTACGTTGAAATGGCGCAGACCGGTGAGATTCCGCTGGATACGTTCATTACTCACACCATGGGCCTGGAAGACATCAACAAGGCTTTCGATCTGATGCATGAAGGTAAAAGCATCCGTACCGTCATCCATTTCTGAGGTCGGCCATGAGCCTGGAAAATCTGTCCTGCCAGAAAAGCTTCGGCGGCTGGCACAAACGCTACAAGCACCACTCTGAAATCCTCGGCTGCGACATGGTGTTTGCCGTGTACCTGCCGCCGCAAGCGGAGCAGGGCGGCAAGCTGCCGGTGCTGTATTGGTTGTCCGGTTTGACCTGCACCGACGAGAACTTCATGCACAAGGCCGGCGCCATGCGGATGGCGGCCGAACTCGGTCTGATCATCGTCGCGCCGGACACGAGCCCACGCGGCGCCGATGTACCGGGTGATCCGGAGGGTGCCTGGGATTTTGGACTGGGAGCGGGTTTTTACCTGAATGCCACGCAAGAACCCTGGGCCAAACACTATCGGATGCATGACTACGTGGTGCAGGAATTGCCGGCGCTGGTCGAAGCGCATTTTCCTGCGTCCGACAAGCGTGGGATCAGTGGTCACTCCATGGGTGGCCACGGCGCGCTGGTGTGTGCGTTGCGTAACCCAGGACGTTATCAGTCGGTGTCGGCTTTTTCGCCGATCAATAATCCGATGGATTGCCCTTGGGGTCAGAAGGCTTTCTCGCGCTATCTCGGTGAAGAGCGCGCGCGTTGG
>JAPLSD010000710.1 GCA_026398835.1 Pseudomonas sp. | reverse complement strand
CGAATGGTTTGGCACGGGCCTGCGTCTGCCTCGGGTGCGTTCCACGGGTGGCGTGATCCTGGTTCTGGTGCTGGTGTTCTATCCGTATGTCTACCTGTTGGCGCGCACTGCCTTTCTTGCTCAGGGCAAAGGCTTGATGGAGGCGGCACGGGTGCTCGGTCAGTCACCATGGCAAGCCTTCTGGCGCGTGGCGCTGCCCATGGCGCGTCCGGCCATCGGTGCCGGCGTGGCATTGGCGCTGATGGAGACTCTGGCGGATTTTGGTGCGGTGTCTGTGTTCAACTTCGATACCTTCACAACGGCCATCTACAAGACCTGGTACGGCTTCTTCAGCCTCTCCAGCGCGGCGCAACTGGCCAGCCTGTTGCTGCTGGCAGTGATGTTGGTGTTGTACGGCGAACGCCGGGCTCGGGGTGCCAATCGAACGGGAAACGAACGACCCCGAAGCAAGGCGCTCTATCATCTGCGCGGGTTCAAGGCCTTGGCCGCGAGTGGCTGGTGCAGTCTGGTGTTCGCCTGCGCGTTTGTGATCCCCATTCTGCAACTGGTGGTCTGGTTCTGGCAGCGCGGACGTTTTGATCTCGATGAGCGTTACGCCGGGCTGATTGTGCACACGCTCTATCTGGGTGCTATGGCGGCGTTGATCACCGTGAGCGTGGCCTTGCTGCTGGCATTTGCCCGACGACTCGCGCCGACTCGGGTAATCCGCTCCGGTGTCAGTCTGGCCAATCTGGGTTACGCCTTGCCGGGTTCGGTGCTCGCGGTGTCGATCATGCTTGCTTTCAGCTATCTGGATCGCGAGCTGGTGATCCCGCTGTCGACCTGGCTGGGTGGCGCGGGTAAACCCCTGTTACTGGGCAGCCTGTCGGCGTTGTTGCTGGCGTATCTGGTGCGTTTCATTGCGGTGGCCTATGGACCGCTGGAAAACAGCCTGGCGCAGATCCGGCCTTCGTTGCCCGAAGCAGCACGAAGTTTGGGGGTTAGTGGGCCACGACTGTTTTTCAAAGTGTATCTGCCGCTGTTGCTGCCAGGCAGCTTGAGCGCCGCACTGCTGGTGTTCGTCGATGTGCTCAAGGAAATGCCCGCGACCCTGCTGATGCGCCCGTTCGGCTGGGACACGCTGGCCGTTCGAATCTTCGAGATGACCAGTGAAGGCGAGTGGTCGCGGGCGTCCCTGCCGGCGTTGACGCTGGTTTTGGTCGGACTGTTACCGGTCATCGGATTGATCCGGCGCTCCGCTCATCGAATCGGGTAGGTGTCAGTCCTACACCTTGCGGCTACAATGCGCGGCATTCGGTGCGGTCCACCCTTCGGGTCGGGTCACTGAGAACTGCTGCAAGCCGCATTGTTAAAGGCTTTCAGCCAGCCCAGTACCTGTCCGCACCTTCGCCACGCCCGGAAGGAGAAACCCATGGGACAGCGTACGCCTCTGTATGACCTTCATCTCGCCCTCGGCGCGAAGATGGTCGATTTTGGCGGTTGGGATATGCCTTTGCATTACGGCTCGCAAGTCGAAGAGCACCATCAGGTGCGACGCGATTGCGGGGTTTTTGATGTATCCCACATGACCGTGATTGACGTCAGCGGCCCTCAGGCCGGGGCCTGGCTTCAGCATTTGCTGGCCAATGATGTCGAACGTCTGCACAGCACCGGCCGTGCCCTGTACAGCGCCATGCTCAATGAGCGCGGCGGGGTGGTCGATGACATGATCGTCTACCGCACTGAGGCCGGTTACCGTCTGGTGGTGAATGCCGCTACTCGCGATCAGGACATGGCCTGGATGCAGGCTCAACTCGGCAACTTTGAGGTGCAACTGAATGAGCGCCTAGAGTTGGCGATGCTGGCGATTCAAGGCCCGCAGGCCCGGGACAAGATTGCCGACCTGGTTACCCAGGCCCGCGGCACGCTGATCCGGCAGCTAAAACACTTTGAAGGTCAGGCCGAAGGTGACTGGTTCATCGCGCGCACCGGATACACCGGCGAAGATGGACTGGAAATCGTCCTGCCGGCCGATCAGGCACCGGCGTTCTTCAACGATCTGGTCGGCGCGGGCATTTCCCCGATTGGCCTTGGCGCCCGCGATACCTTGCGCCTTGAAGCCGGCATGAATCTCTATGGACAGGACATTCATCAGGATGTCTCACCGCTGGCCGCCAATATGGCCTGGAGTATTGCCTGGGCGCCTGCGACTCGCGACTTCATCGGTCGGGCTGCTCTGGAAGCCGAGCGGGCAGGCGGAGTGAAGCAAAAACTGGTCGGTCTGGTGCTGGAAGAGCGTGGTGTTTTGCGCGCTCATCAAGTGGTTCGCATCGCCGATGTTGGCGAAGGAGAGATCACCAGTGGTAGTTTCTCTCCTACGCTTAGCAAGTCGATCGCACTGGCGCGGGTGCCCATGGCAACCGCTGACCGTGCAGAAGTGGAAATCCGTGGCAAGTGGTACCCGGTTCGGGTGGTAAAACCGACCTTTGTGCGTCATGGCAAAGCCTTGATCTAACTTTTTCTGGCGGGCAATCAACCGCTGACATTTCTTCTTGAGGACACAGAATATGAGCGAAATCCCTGTCGACCTGCGTTTTGCCGAAAGTCACGAATGGGCCCGTCTGGATGAGGATGGTGGTGTGAAAGTGGGTATTTCAGACCATGCTCAGGAAGCCTTGGGTGATGTAGTGTTCGTCGAGTTGCCGGAAATCGGCACAGTGTTTGCCGCCGGTGAGGCCGCGGGTGTGGTCGAGTCGGTCAAGGCCGCTTCGGATATCTACTCGCCGGTCTCCGGTACAGTCATCGCCATTAACGAAGAGTTGGCCAGCAACCCGGAACTGGTCAACAGCGCGCCATACGACAGCTGGTTCTTCAAACTCGAGCCAAGCGATACCTCTGAACTGGACAAGTTGCTCGACGCTGCCGCCTACAAGGCTGCTATCGGCGAGTAACTCGTTACGCAATTGAAAAAGCCTCGATTAGTCGAGGCTTTTTCATGGTCGGGCGTTAAGCGTTCTGCAGCACAGCCTTAACTGTAGCCACCGAGCGCTCGACATCGCTTTTGCTCATGGCTGAGAACATCGGCAGCGAGACGATCAAACGACCCACACGTTCCGCGACCGGGAACATGCCTTCCTTGAAGCCGCGTTCGCGGTACAAGCTCAGCAGATGGATCGGCGGGTAGTGATAGCCGATACCGATGCCCTGTTCCTGCATTTGCTCCATGAACGTGGCGCGCGCCGGTTTTCCGTCCTTGCGCTCCGGCAACACCAGTTGGAACAGGTGCCAGTTGCTGTTCGTGAAGTCGGCAGGCGGTAGCTGAGCTCCGTATTGCGCTTCGAAGTCGCTGCCGAAACAGGCAAAGTAATGCTTGGCCAATTCACGGCGATGGGCGGTGATCGCGTCGATGTGAGCAAACTGGCCCAGGCCGATGGCGGCAGCCACGTCGGTCATGTTGAATTTGCCGCCCAACACATCGACATCCAAACCGTCGAAACCGTTGCGGGTGACGCCCTGAAGCCGGTACTTCTCTGCCAGACGTACTTCTTCGGCAGTGTTCAGCACCAGGCAACCGCCTTCCGATGAGGTGACGTTCTTGTTCGCCTGAAAACTGAACGAAACAAAATCACCTGTCGCGCCGATGCGTTGGCCGTTCCAGCTGGAGCCCAAGGCTTGCGCGGCATCTTCCAGAACTCGCAGACCATGTTTCTTGGCTAGCGCGTACAAGCGCTCCATGTCCACCGGCAAACCTGCCAGGAACACTGGGAGGATCGCTTTGGTGCGTGGGGTGATGGCAGCTTCGACCTGCGCCAGATCGATATTGCGGGTGATCGGGTCGATGTCAGCGAACACGGGTGTGGCGCCGACCTCAAGAATCACATTGGCCGTGGCAACCCAGGAGATGGGCGTGGTGATGACTTCATCGCCAGCGCCGATCCCGGCGATGCGCAAAGCGATCTCCATGGTGCAGGTACCGGAATTGAAAGTGCGCACCGGACGGCCGCCAAAATATTCCGACAGTTGGGCTTCGAAGGCCTGCACCTTGGGGCCGCTGGTGATCCAGCCCGAGCGCAGAACATCACCGACTGAGGCAATTGTGGCTTCATCGATGGTGGGTTTTGAAAACGGCAGAAAAGGTAGTTGGCTCATGACGATATTGGTACCCGTTAAGCGGACGGTAAAAACGTAGATCAGGGCTCTCCCTGAGGCTGAACATGATGGTACCGATTGCTCAAAGATGCCATGCCGTCGACCCTCAGAATCGACTGCTATGCTGCTGTGACCGTGTTGCATAGACGCCGAGCGCCATTCAAGAGAGAGCCCGTCATGTCCCAGTTGCCGTCCTTGAGCCAGTTGCGAGACCCCAATGCCTTCCTGCGGCGCCATCTGGGGCCTGATGCCAGCGAGCAGCAGGCTATGCTCGACAGCCTCGGGCTCGGCAGTCGGGTCGAGTTGATCGAGCAGACAGTGCCGCCAGGGATTCGCTTCAACCGGATTCTGGACTTGCCTCCGGCACTCGACGAAGAGGCTGCACTGGCCAAACTCAAAGGATATGCCGAGCAGAACCAGGTCTGGACCAGCCTGATTGGCATGGGCTATCACGGCACCCTGACGCCGGCGGTGATCTTGCGTAACGTGCTGGAAAATCCAGGCTGGTACACCGCCTACACACCCTATCAGCCTGAGATTGCCCAAGGTCGGCTCGAAGCGTTACTGAATTTCCAGCAACTGACCATCGATCTCACGGGCCTGGAGCTGGCCAACGCTTCGCTGCTGGATGAAGCCACGGCCGCGGCAGAAGCCATGGCCCTGGCCAAGCGCGTGGCCAAATCCAGAAGCAATCTGTTCTTCGTCGACGAAAACTGCCACCCACAGACCATTTCAGTGGTGCAGACCCGGGCCGAAGGGTTCGGCTTTGAACTGATCATTGATGCTGTGGACAACCTCGCCAGGCATCAGGT
>JAPLSD010000563.1 GCA_026398835.1 Pseudomonas sp. | reverse complement strand
CTGGAAGGCCACGCCAATCACCGCGGCTCCAGTTTCGGCAAGCGCGCGACGGGCCAACCCACAAATATCGATTTTGAAAACCGCCTGGCCGTGGACGTGCTGAAGAAGCGCGCCAAGGGCATCGAGCAATTCGTGCTGGAGGATGAGAGTCGCATGGTCGGCGGCTGCGCCTTGCCGCTTGCGCTTTATCAGGGCATGCAGCGCTTCCCTATGGTCTGGCTCGAAGACAGCCTGCAAGGGCGAGTCGAACGGATCCTGCGTGATTACGTGGTCGATCTGTGTGCGGAGTTTATTGCGGTGCATGGCGAGGAGGGCTTCGCACTCTTTTCCGAGCGAATGCTGGCGAGTTTGAACAACATCCACAAACGCTTGGGTGGCGAGCGTCACCAACGGATGCTGATACTGATGGAGGCAGCGTTGGCAGAACAGGCGCGCAGCGGGGCGGTGGATTTGCACCGCGACTGGATCGAAGGCTTGCTGAGTGAGTACTACGACCCGATGTACGCCTTCCAGCGTGAGAGCAAAGGCGAGCGCATCGAGTTCGTTGGAGAGCGGGCCGCCGTGCTCGAGTATCTGCGTGAGCGCGGCAGCCAGCGTGGCTGAAGGTTAAAGCAGCGCGGCGCCTACCAGGCCGCAGATTACACCGATCAGCATGGTCAGCAGCGCCACGGCCACCAGCACCCGGGTGTCGAAGTCCTTGCGCAGCATCAGCAGCGACGGCAGGCTGATGCTCGGCAAGGTCATCAGCAGCGCGACCGCCGGGGCGGTGCCCATGCCCATGGTCATCATGGTTTGTACGATCGGGATTTCTGCGGCAGTGGGGATCATGAATAGCGTGCCGACGATGGCCAGCGGCACCAGCCAGAGCAGGCTATTGGCCATCGCGCCATCGACGTGGGGGAACATCCAGACGCGGGCGGCGCCCAGCACCAGAACGGCCAGGATATAGACCGGAATAGTGCTCCAGAACAGCTGCCACAAGGTCCGCGCCCAGCGCGTCAGGAACGGTTGTGAGTCTATTGTGCTGGCTTCAGCCACGGCGTCCAGCGCTGCTTCAGGCATGTGATCGGGGCCAGAGATGCGCTGCGCCACCAAGGACACGCCCAGGACCAATACGATGCCTGCCACCAGCCGCAGTGCGGTAAAGCCCCAACCCAGCACGAAGCCCATGAACACCAGCGTCGCCGGGTTCAGCACCGGGTTGGCGATCCAGAACGCCAGCGCCGCGCCGACTGATACTTGCTGACGACGCATGCCTGCAGCCACTGGCGCAGCGCAGCAGGTGCACATCATCCCCGGCAGCGCGAACAACCCACCGCGTAAGGTCGAGGCAAAACCGGCGCGGCCGAACAACCGCAGCAGCCAGTCCCGCGGGATCAGCACTTGCAACAGCGAGCCGAGGATCACCGCCAGGACTGCGGCTTTCCAGATCGCCAGGAAATACACCTTGGCGTAGGCCAAGGCAGCGGCCAGCGGTTCGGTCTGTTGATCGTTGAGGATCGATGCGCCGATGCTGTGATTGTCGGCGGCTACGAAGGCTTTGAGGTAGTAGGGGGACCATTTGACGTAATAGAGGCCAATGCAGGCGACCAGCACGAACAGGATGGGTTTCCACCAGAGCGACAAGCCCCGGGCGGGGACTGCGGAGGAGATGGGCATGGAGGGGGATCCGGGCAATAGAGAATTACGGTGCATCATAGCTCACCGCAGTTAACCCTGTTGATCCCACTGCATGTGGGCTGCAGCCGATAGTTTATGTCGGACAATCCTGCGACCCATTGTCCAGCCCTTGCTTGTAGCTGTGGCTGACCAAGGTTGCCTTACCGTTATGCCAGATCAGGGTCAGCACATACAACGAGTCGAAATCGTTGGACTGCCAGTCTTCGATAATGGGGCGTTTTTCGCCGACGGCCTCTTCAGCCACTGTGTTGATCAGTTTGGGCAGGTAGCCGTGGGACCAGGCGGTGTAGATGATCGAGTTGTGGTACTTGTCTTGCAGCAATTCGTCGGCCAGATCGCTGGTGTCGTTGACCGAGAAACTGATATTCACCGGCAACCCGAGTTTTATCGCGCTGGGATTGATCGTCATTAAAGGGCGGATGTAACTGTAAGAGTTGTCCTGTTCGCCTTCCTTGACATTACGCGTCGGGTTGGCGGCAAACACGTAATTGGCCTTGCCGAATTTTTCCGGCAACAAGGTCGCCAGATCAATGGCGCGGTTCAGGCCTTGGCAATTCAACTGCCCAAGGCCGCCAGCGGGTTTTTCGGCATGGCGCAGGAACACCAGGGTCTGGGTACCGTCAGCCGGTTGCGCACGGGTTTTACTGGCCTCAAATGCCAGGAGCAACGCGCCAGCCACCAGCAGCGCCGCAAAGAAAATATAAGAGCGGTGTTTCAAGTGTTTGGCGATATTCCCTGGAATCTTCATTGAATAGTTGATCTTCCGTGTATTCGATTAAGGCTGACTAGCCTGTCCACCGCGAGCGTGCGGTGTTGTGTGGTTTTCCATG
>JAPLSD010000459.1 GCA_026398835.1 Pseudomonas sp. | reverse complement strand
GCCATTCAGCACTCGTTTTTGCTTTCACCAAAAAACTTAGAATCATACTCAAATAGATATAAGGGGACTTAGAGTGAACAAGTCGGAACTGATTGATGCTATCGCTGCATCCGCTGATATCCCGAAAGCTGCTGCTGGCCGCGCGCTGGACGCTGTAATCGAATCCGTCACTGGCGCTCTCAAGGCTGGCGACTCTGTTGTACTGGTTGGTTTCGGCACCTTCTCCGTAACTGATCGTCCAGCTCGCATTGGTCGTAACCCACAGACCGGTAAGACACTGGAAATCGCAGCAGCTAAAAAACCAGGTTTCAAAGCCGGTAAAGCACTGAAAGAAGCTGTGAACTAAGCGTCCTTCAAGTTTTTACCCATCCGGGTCGGGGTCATTCCTGACTTGGCAGCGGAGCGGTAGTTCAGTCGGTTAGAATACCGCTGTTACGCCGAGGGGGCGCGGGTTCGAGCCCCGTCCGCTCCGCCAGTTACGAGAAGGCGCATCCTCGGATGCGCCTTTCTTCTATCCGGATTCTACCCACGCTCCACGGTTGCTTAATTTGAAGTACAACCGTTTCTGGGGGACGCATGCTGCAGAATATCAGGGACAATTCACAAGGCTGGATTGCCAAGACCATTATTGGAGTCGTCGTTGCACTGATGGCTTTGACCGGTTTCGACGCCATCTTCAAGGCCACCACCCACCGCAACGATGCGGCCAAGGTGAACGGCGAAGACATCAGCCAGAACGAGCTGAGCCAGGCGGTCGATATGCAACGCCGTCAGCTCATGCAACAGCTGGGCAAGGATTTCGACGCTTCCTTGCTCGACGAAAAAATGCTGCGTGAAGCCGCTCTGAAAGGGCTGATTGATCGCAAACTGTTGCTGCAGGGCGCAGAAAACTCGAAATTCGCTTTCTCTGAAGCGGCGTTGGATCAAGTGATCCTGCAAACGCCTGAATTTTCGGTCGACGGCAAGTTCAGCTCTGAGCGTTTCGATCAGGTGATCCGTCAATTGGGTTACGGCCGTCTGCAATTCCGTCAGATGCTGGCGCAGGAAATGCTGATCGGTCAGCTGCGTGCCGGTCTGGCAGGTAGCGGTTTTGTGACCGATGCACAGGTTCTGGCTTTTGCCCGTCTGGAAAAACAGACCCGTGATTTCGCCTCTCTGAACGTCAAGGTTGATCCGGCGGCGGTCAAGCTGACTGATGATGAGGTCAAGGCCTACTACGACGAACACGCCAAGGAGTTCATGACTCCTGATCAGGTGGTGATTGATTACCTCGAGTTGAAGAAAGCTTCTTTCTTTGATCAGGTCAGCGTCAAGGACGAGGACCTGCAGGCTCAGTATCAGAAGGAAACCGCGAACCTCTCCGAGCAACGTCGGGCGGCGCACATTCTGATTGAAGTGAATGACAAGGTGAACGAGGCGCAAGCCAAGGCCAAAATCGACGAAGTTCAACAACGTCTGGCCAAAGGTGAAAGCTTCGAAGCGTTGGCCAAGGAGTTCTCGCAGGATCCAGGTTCGGCGGCTAACGGTGGTGACCTTGGTTACGCCGGTCCAGGTGTCTACGACCCGATCTTCGAAAAGGCCTTGTACGCCTTGAACAAGGATCAGGTTTCGGCACCGGTTCGCACTGACTTCGGCTGGCATTTGATCAAGCTGCTGGGCGTCGAGGCACCTCAAGTGCCAAGCTTCGCCAGCCTGAAAGACAAGCTGACCAAAGAGCTGAAAACCCAACAGGTTGAGCAGCGTTTTGTCGAGGCAACCAAGCAATTGGAAGACTCGTCGTTTGAGGCTTCCGATCTGGCTCAGCCGGCTCAAGAGCTGAAGCTGACCGTTCACACCTCTGCGCCGTTTGGTCGTGAAGGCGGTGAAGGCGTGGCTGCCAACCGCGCGGTGGTAACGGCAGCGTTCAGTCCTGAAGTGCTGGATGAGGGTGCCAACAGCACCGCCATCGAGCTGGACCCGGAAACGGTAGTGGTCTTGCGCGCTAAAGAGCATCGCAAGCCAGAACAGCTGCCGCTGGAAAGCGTTGCCAAAAGCATCCGTGTGCAATTGGCCAAGGAGCATGCAAGTGCTGACGCCAAGACCAAGGCTGAGGCGTTGATCGCCAGTCTGCGTGATGGCAAGACGCCGCTGAACAAAGCGGTAGACGGTCAGAACTGGAAAGTGGTTGCCGCAGCGACCCGTGGCCAGGAAGGGGTTGACCCTGCCGTGCTGCAAGCGCTGTTCCGTATGCCTAAACCTGAAGTCAAGGACAAGCCGACCTTCAGCAGCGTGACCCTGGCCGATGGTAGCCTGGTGATCGTGCGTCTGGACGGCGTGAACGAAGCGGCTGCCCCTTCCGAGGAAGAGAAAGCTCAGTATCGTCGCTTCCTTGCTTCGCGGGTGGGTCAGCAGGACTTTGCGGCCTATCGCAAGCAACTGGAAAGTCAGGCCGACATCAAGCGTTTCTGATGTTGAGTCCCAGCCAGTAAAGCTGCAAACAAAGACCCCGGCCGAAAGGCTGGGGTTTTTTTTGAGGGTTCTTCACGGATTGCCGGGAAAGACACGCCTGATCTTCATGAAAAAAAATTCACTGTCCAGGCAGCATCCCGCCCTCAGGTGGGTACGCGGCCACCAGGCTGGGTTTCATCGATCATTTATGTACGCAACTTTTTCCTGAAAATAACACTCAGTAAGGTTGTAAGGCTTTTAAGACACTAAACGGTACGCCCTTGAGCGTCGATCTGTTGCACAATACGCCCCGAACCGTTTTGCTCAGGATTTTCAATGTTTAAATCATTCCACTTGCGTGCCGCTGTACTGGCGCTTGTGATGGCCGGCGCGACAGGTTGCTCGTCGAATAAACCCGCCATTTATGAGCATGAAAATTTCTCTGATTCCGGGACCTTCTCGCGCGACTACCCGGTTAGCGATGCCGCGACCTGTGAGGCCGCGCGGCGAGCCTTGCTCAGTCAGGGTTATATCATCACCAGCGCTGACCCGAAGCTGATCAGTGGGCACAAAAGCTTTCAGCAGACCGGTGAAACCCATATGGAGATCAGCTTCAGCGTCGTCTGTGCTGACGATGGCAGTGCCAGTCACCACGCGACGATGTTCGCCAATGCCTTGCAGGATCGCTATGCGCTGAAGAAGACCAATAACTCCGCCAGCCTTGGGGTCGGTGTGCTGGGTTCGGTGTCGATGCCAATTGGCTCG
>JAPLSD010000876.1 GCA_026398835.1 Pseudomonas sp. | reverse complement strand
TACCCTTATGCGCGAACGTACCATCGCCAGTCATTTCGCCCGTGCTGCCCTCGGCGGAGCGCGCAGGCAGGGCTTCGACTATTCGGGCCTGTTGCAACAGCTGGGCATCAGTGCAGAGTTGCTGGACGAACCCAAGGCACGCCTCGCGCCCGAGCAATTCACTGGCCTGTTGCAATTGCTTTGGCAGGCGCTGGATGACGAATACCTGGGGTTTGGCCATGGCCCCAGTAAACGCGGCACCTTCGCCATGATGTGCCACGCCTTGATTCACTGCCGCAACCTGGAGAAAGCACTCAGTCGCGGCTTATTATTTTATAGCTTATTCCCCGACGCTCCGCGTCTGAGCCTGACCCGCGAAGGCGAAATGGCGCGTTTGAGCCTGGACGATTCGCAGCTTTGGGACCCGGATCATTTTCTCAGCGAATGCCTGCTGGTGATCTGGCATCGACTGGGCAGTTGGCTGATCGGCCAGCGCATTCGTCTGGAGCAAGCCACCTTCAGCTACCCCAAACCCGAACACAGCGCCGAATACGATTTACTGTTCCCTTGCCCGATGCTGTTCTCGGCCGAGAACAGCTGCCTGCTGTTTCACAGTCGCTACCTGAGCATGCCGCTGCTGCAGGACGAGCGGACTCTCAAGCACTTTCTCGAACGCTCGCCGGCCGATCTGCTGTCGCGACCGGATGACGGCGACAGCTTGAGCAGTCAATTGCGGCGTCTGCTCAGCCGTGACAGCTCACGCTGGCCTGATCTTGAAGCCGTGGCTGCGCATCTGCATATCAGCCCGCAAACATTGCGTCGGCATTTGCGCGAAGAAGGGACGAGCTTTCAGGAATTGAAGGACCAGCTGCGCCGCGACATCGCGATTTATCACTTGGGGCGCGCCAATCTGTCGTTGCAACAGATCGCCGAGCAGCTCGGCTTTTCCGAGCCCTCGGCCTTTCACCGGGCCTTCAAGAAATGGACCGGGCTGACGCCAGGGGCCTATCGCGCGCAGGAGAATTGAGTACATATCCCTACGAAAAAACAGCCAATAACTCGAAAACCCGTTCAAACCACCAAAAAATGAATCCTGAACGCCGCCCCGCCCAGCGGCGAATCATCCAGCGTCAACTGCGCGCCATAGCTTTCGATGATGTCCTTGACCACTGCCAGGCCGATGCCCTGTCCCGGATGCTGGCGGTCCAGACGCTCTCCTCGCTGCAGGATTCGCGCGCGCTGATCCGGTGGTACGCCGGGACCGTCATCTTCCACGCACAACTCAGTACTGCTCTGGGTTTCGCGCACGCTAATGCGTACCTCGCTCAAACACAGGCGGTAGGCGTTCTCCAACAGGTTGCCCATCATCTCGAGCAAGGCGCCGTGTTCGATCGGCACATAACACGGCTCTGGCAGATCGAAAGACACCCGCACCCGCTTGTCGCGATAGACCTTGTCCAGTGTGTCGCACAGGCTTTGCAGCACCGGCCGTAGCCGGACCTGATGACGAACCAGACCGCTTTTTCGAAGGCTCGCGCGCTGCAATTGATAGCTGATCTGCTGACTCATGCGTTCGATCTGACTTTGCAGCACCCAGGCCTGATCCCGATCCTGCGGTCGCTGAGCCATGTCCTCACTCACCCCTTGCAAGACAGCCAATGGGGTTTTCAAGCTGTGGGCCAGGTCATCCAGCGAATCACGATAACGAGTGCGCTGCTCGCGTTCGCTATGCAACAAGCGGTTCAGCGAGCCGGTCAATCGCAGCAGCTCACGGGGATGTTCTTCGCTGAGGCTTTCACGGGTCCCGCCCTCGATCTCGTCCAGTTCCTGACTCAAACGCCGCAACGCCCGCAAGCCCCAGGTCAAACCAATCCAGAGCAGCGCCAGCAACACCAATAGCGCAGCACCGAAACCCAAATAAAGGTTTTCCCGTACCCCTTGCAGCGTCAGCTGATACTCACGCACCGGTTGCAACGCGACAATACTGAACGCCGCGCTTTTGCCGCCGAGCAATTTGACCTCGACGTCATAGACGAAGAACTCCTGGCCATCAGCCTCGCGAATGCGTGCGAACTCATTGCCACGCCCGTCGTAACGCGGTGTGTAATTGATGTTTTCTTCCCGGGTCGCCTTCGAGCGCCAGACCAGATGCCCTTCGCGGTCATAGATATAGCCGAGCAAACGGCTGTCGGTGAGATTGAAGCGCTCATCCGGCAGCTGCGTCGGCATCAACAAGTGGTTGTTTTCGACCCGCGCAGCAGAAATCAGCGTGGTCACATCCGAGGCCAGGCGCTGCTCGATGGAATCCAGCAACGCCAGGCTGAATGCCCCCTGCATCGCCGGCAGCAACGCCAACATGAACAACACCGCCAAGGTGGTCGCCGCCAGCATCAAGCGCAGACGTAACGAACGAATCACCGGCAGCGCTCGTTGAACAGGTAACCCAAGCCGCGCACGGTATCGATCGGTTTGAACCCGGACGGCCCTTCCAGCTTACGTCGCAAGCGCCCGACCAAGACTTCGATCACATTCGGATCACGCTCGTCGTCATCCGGGTAGAGCTGCTCCATCAAGCGGTCCTTGGCCACCACTTGTTGGTGATGGAGCATCAAGTACTCGAGGATCCGGTACTCATAAGCAGTCAAGGCCAACGGCTGATCATCGAGGGACGCCTGCTTGCGATTCAGATCAAGCAGCAAGGGCCCGGCGGTGATGGCCGACTGGGTAAACCCGCTGGAACGGCGCAACAAGGCATTCAACCGTGCATCCAGCTCTTCGAACTGAAACGGTTTGACTACATAGTCGTCGGCACCGGCAGCCAGTCCTTCGACTTTGTCCTGCCAGTTACCGCGGGCGGTGAGGATCAGAATAGGGAAGGTCTTGCCTTGCGCGCGCAGCTGGCGAATCAGATCGAGGCCGCCCATACCCGGCAGACCGAGATCGATCACCGCCAGGTCATAGTTGAACTGCGCAGTCTGGTACAACGCTTCCTCGGCATTGGCCACGGCCTCGACCACATGACCGCTGTCCGTGAGTCGGGTTTGCAAGTGATGACGCAGCAGCGCCTCGTCTTCGACGACCAGCAGTTTCATAAAATCGACTCTCCAGGGGCGCTTCATCGCGCCCTGATCACTTACACGGCAACGCTGCGCAGATAACGGTAACCCAGTTCAACTGACGTGTTCTGCGAAACTTGCTGCTAGGTTAACCACCTGCCCCTGAACTCACCCTGAACGCGCTCTGAACCTAAGCTGAATCAAATCGACTAGGCTATCTGGACGTCTTTTAAAGGAGAGCTGACCATGCGCGTGTTCCTTGCTTTCGCATTGCTGGTCTTGAGCGGGCTGAGTCAGGCGGCGATCAAGACCCAGGAAATTCC
>JAPLSD010000042.1 GCA_026398835.1 Pseudomonas sp. | reverse complement strand
TGCTGCTCGCCGCCGACCGCTGCACCGCCCAGGCGATCAGCTTCATGGCCCGCGAAGCGCGGGGCCTGATCTGCCTCACACTGACGGACGAACATTGCCAGCGACTGGGCCTGGAGCAGATGGTGCCGAGTAATGGCAGCGCGTTCAGCACCGCGTTCACCGTGTCCATCGAAGCCGCTACCGGGGTCACCACCGGCATCTCCGCCGCCGACCGCGCCCGCACTGTCGAGGCCGCCGTAGCGGCCACGGCCACCGCGCAAGACCTGGTGCAACCGGGGCATATCTTTCCGCTGCGGGCCAAGGAAGGCGGCGTGCTGACCCGCGCCGGGCACACCGAGGCTGGCTGCGATCTGGCGCGCCTGGCCGGTTTTACTCCGGCCTCGGTGATCGTTGAAGTGATGAACGATGACGGCACCATGGCCCGGCGACCCGATCTTGAGATCTTTGCCGCCCGCCACGGCATCAAGATCGGCACCATCGCCGATCTGATCCACTACCGGCTCAGCACCGAGCACACCGTGACCCGCATCGGCGAGCGCGAACTGCCGACCGTTCACGGCACGTTCCGCCTGATCAGCTATGAGGACAAGATCGAAGGCGGCGTCCACATGGCCATGGTCATGGGCGATATCCGCCGCGACGACCCGACGCTGGTCCGCGTGCATGTGATCGATCCGCTGCGCGACCTGGTCGGTGCCGAATACACCGGGCCGTCGAACTGGACGTTATGGGCGGCACTGCAAAGAGTCGCCGAAGAAGGACGCGGCGTGGTGGTGGTGCTGGCCAATCACGAATCCTCCCAGGCGCTGCTTGAGCGGATCCCGCAGTTGACCCAACCACCTCGGCAATACACCCGCTCGCAATCGAGGATCTATTCCGAAGTCGGCACCGGGGCACAGATTCTGCAAGACATTGGCGTCGGCAAACTGCGGCATCTCGGACCGCCGCTCAAGTACGCAGGTTTGACCGGGTACAACCTGGAAGTGGTGGAAAGTATTCCGTTCACCGGCTGAGCGCACTCCCCGCAGCGCGTCAAGAATGGGCATCCGCCTCAGGAAAATTCCGGCAACTCTTGCGGTTTGCCATTTGCTCGGCGGTCGGACGCTCGTCGATAAACGCCGGCGGCTTGTCGGTGTAGATCTCCAGAAAGCCCCAGTGCAGGTCCGCCTCGGTCTGGCCCGGCTGGGGCGGCTTTAGCCACCACACTTCACGACTGATCAGTGCCATCGATTCACCCCCTCGCTCACGTGCCGTTTAACTATAGCGACTCCCGTGAGGATGAACCCACTCCCCCGCGTGGTGGCTTAACTGAGAGGGATCCTGGCGATCTGATATGCAAAAAATATCGCCATCTGCTGACAATCGGTAAGGCGAAGCCCTTGCCAAAAGTTTGGAATACCATAATATGATATTCCATAGGCCGGACAGTTTGTCAGGTGCACCCGCCAGGGAAGCACACAACAACAGCCCCTGATACGGTCGATGTTCAAGGCTTCGATGGACCTACTGCTCCCGACAGGCGGGCGTCAACAACCCGCTCAAAAACACAACAAATGAGGGCGTGAAAATGGTGTTGAATAAACGTGCAACGGCGTTACTTGCAGCAGGTTTCCTGGCAATCACCTGCACGGCAGCCAGTGCGGCTGAGAGCATGAGTTTCGTCAGTTGGGGCGGCTCCACCCAGGATGCGCAAAAGCAGGCCTGGGCCGACCCTTTCAGCAAATCCAGCGGGATCAAAGTGGTCCAGGACGGCCCGACCGACTACGGCAAACTCAAGGCCATGGTCGAAAGCGGCAACGTGCAATGGGACGTGGTCGATGTCGAAGCCGATTTCGCCTTGCGCGCAGCGGCTGAAGGTTTGCTCGAACCGCTGGACTTCAACGTGATCCAGCGCGACAAGCTCGACCCGCGTTTCGTCTCCGATCACGGCGTTGGCTCGTTCTTCTTCTCCTTCGTCCTCGGTTACAACCAAAACAAGCTCGGCGCCAAGACCCCAGACAACTGGAACGCACTGTTCGACACCAAAACCTTCCCAGGTAAACGCGCGCTGTACAAATGGCCTAGCCCTGGCGTGCTCGAACTGGCCCTGCTGGCCGACGGCGTTCCAGCCGACAAGCTCTACCCGCTGGATCTGGATCGCGCGTTCAAGAAACTCGACACCATCAAACAAGACATCGTCTGGTGGGGCGGCGGCGCGCAATCCCAACAACTGCTGGCCTCCGGTGAAGCCAGTCTCGGTCAGTTCTGGAACGGTCGGATCCATGCCCTGCAAGAAGATGGCGCACCGGTCGGTGTGAGCTGGAAGCAGAACCTGGTCATGGCTGACTTCCTGGTCATCCCTAAAGGCTCGAAAAACAAGGATGCGGCGATGCGTTTCCTGGCCAATTCCAGTTCCGCCAAAGGCCAGGCCGATTTCTCCAACCTGACCGCCTATGCGCCGATCAACACCGATAGCGTGCAACGCCTGGACTCAGTACTGGCACCTAACCTGCCGACTGCCTACGCTAAGGATCAGATCACTCTCGACTTCGCGTACTGGGCCAAGAATGGTCAGAGCATCGCGACACGGTGGAATGAATGGCTGCTCAAATGAAAATGACGGCCACTGCGTCCCGTCAAACCAATCCGGTCGGAGGCGCCACTGGCGCCGCCGTTCCGGCTCCAGCCAAGGCGGCGGTAATGAAGCGTTCCGCTCCACTGACCCAACGTTGGCGCGGTGCCAGCAACCTGATGCCGGCGCTGCTGTTCCTGGGTCTGTTCTTCTTCGCGCCGCTGATCAGCCTGCTGCTGCGCGGGGTTCTCGAACCAACGCCAGGGTTGGGCAATTATGCCGAGCTGTTCGCCAACTCGGCGTATGCCCGAGTGTTGGTCAACACTTTTTCGGTGGCTGGCCTGGTGACCGTGTTCAGCCTGCTATTGGGCTTTCCGCTGGCCTGGGCGATTACCCTGGTTCCGCGTGGCTGGGGCCGCTGGGTGCTGAATATCGTCCTGTTGTCGATGTGGACCAGCCTGTTGGCGCGCACCTATTCCTGGCTGGTATTGCTGCAGGCTTCAGGGGTGATCAACAAGGCCTTGATGGCCATGGGCATCATCGATCAACCGCTGGAGATGGTGCATAACCTGACCGGCGTGGTGATCGGCATGAGCTACATCATGATTCCGTTCATCGTCCTGCCGCTGCAGGCGACCATGCAAGCGATCGATCCAATGGTATTGCAGGCCGGTTCCATCTGCGGCGCGAGCCCATGGAGCAACTTCTTCCGGGTGTTCCTGCCGCTGTGTCGGCCGGGGCTGTTTTCCGGCGGTTTGATGGTGTTCGTTATGTCTCTGGGCTACTACGTCACCCCGGCACTGCTCGGCGGTGCGCAGAACATGATGCTGCCGGAATTCATCATTCTGCAGGTGCAATCGTTCCTCAACTGGGGCCTGGCCAGCGCGGGTGCAGCCTTGCTGATCCTGATCACCCTGGTGCTGTTCTACTTCTACCTGAAGCTGCAACCGGAATCCCCGGTCGGCTCCAGCAACTCGAGGTAAGCCATCATGTTATTGACCGCCAATGCCATGAGCCGGCGCATGCGTTTTAGCCTTTACCTCACCACTGGGGTCATCGCGCTGTTCCTGTTGCTGCCCATCGTGTTCATCGTACTGCTGTCGTTCGGCTCCTCCCAATGGCTGGTGTTCCCGCCGCCGGGCTGGACGCTGAAGTGGTACACGCAATTCTTTTCCAACGCCGACTGGATGGACGCCGCCTATGCCAGCCTCAAGGTCGCGGTGCTGACCACCATCTTTGCCGTGGCTTTGGGCCTGCCGACCGCTTTCGCCCTGGTGCGTGGACGCTTCCGTGGCCGGGAGATGCTCTATGGCCTGTTCACGCTGCCAATGATCGTGCCGCTGGTGATCATCGCCGTGGCGGTGTATGCGCTGTTTCTCAAACTCGGCTACACCGGGACGATGTTCGCCTTTGTGGTCAGTCATGTGATTGTCGCGTTGCCGTTCACCATTATCTCGATCATCAACTCGCTGAAGCTGTTCGATCAGTCGATCGAGGATGCCGCAGTGATTTGTGGCGCGTCACGCCTGCAAGCGGTGTTCAAGGTGACCTTTCCGGCGATCCGCCCGGGCATGGTCGCCGGTGCGCTGTTCGCCTT
>JAPLSD010000129.1 GCA_026398835.1 Pseudomonas sp. | reverse complement strand
GAGGGCAAGTTTCCATTAGCAATTTCGAGAGACGGATGAACATCACCACCTTTGCCAAACGCCTGTGCCTGCTTGTCCCGCTGATCATCACACCTGCTGCCTGGGCGGCAGAGATGATGCCGTCGCCACCGCAACTGGCTGCCAAGGCCTATGTGCTCATGGACGCCAGCAGCGGTAACGTTCTGGTCGAGAACAACGGGGACCAGCGCCTGCCACCGGCAAGCCTGACCAAACTGATGACAGCCTATATCGCGACCCTGGAAATTCGTCGCGGTCAGATCGGTGAAAACGATCCGGTGACTGTCAGCGAGAACGCCTGGCGTACCGGCGGTTCGCGGATGTTCATCAAGGTGGGCTCTCAGGTAACGGTCAGCGACTTGCTGCACGGTATCATCATTCAGTCGGGTAACGACGCCAGTGTTGCGCTTTCCGAGCACATCGCCGGTAGCGAAGACGCGTTCGCCGACATGATGAACAAAACCGTCGCCGATCTGCACATGACCAACAGTCACTTCATGAACCCGACCGGTCTGCCGAACCCGGAGCACTACTCGTCGGCCCATGACATGGCGTTGCTGGCCCGCGCGATCATCCACGAAGACCCGGCTCACTATGCGATCTACTCGCAGAAAGAGTTCTTCTGGAACGGCATCAAGCAACCCAACCGTAACCTGCTGCTGTGGCGCGACAAGACCGTTGATGGTCTGAAAACCGGTCACACCGATGAAGCCGGCTATTGCATGGTGTCTTCGGCAGTGCGTGACGGCCAGCGCCTGATCGCCGTGGTCTTCGGCACCAACAGCGAAACGGCTCGCGCGGCTGAAACCCAGAAGCTGCTGACCTACGGTTTCCGCTTCTTCGAAACCCAGACCTTCTACCAGAAGGGCACCGAGCTGGCTCAGGCCCCTGTCTGGAAAGGCACCACCAATCAGGTCAAGGCTGGCCTGGCTGAAGACCTGACCATGACCTTGCCTAAAGGCCAGCTGAAGAAACTGGCTGCAAGCATGACCATGAATCCGCACCTGGTCGCACCGATCGCCAAGGGCGACGTGATTGGTAAAGTCGAAGTGAAACTGGACGATAAAGTCGTGCACAGCGCCGACCTGATCGCTCTGGATGCCGTCGACGAAGGTGGTATCTTCCGCCGCATGTGGGATAGCATCCGTCTATTCTTCTACGGCTTGTTCAACTGATTATTGTGGTCCAGCGTGCCTCTCGCTCTGACATAGAGCGGGGGGTATGTCCGTCGCCACGGCTTACGAGGCCGTTTCGCCATGACAGATACTGAAGTAAAGCCGCCAAAGATCGAATTTCCTTGCGCTGATTATCCGATCAAAGTGATCGGCGACACTGGCGTGGGTTTCAAGGCCCTGGTTATCGAGATCCTCGAGAAACACGCCGAGGTCGATCACACGTCTCTGGCCGAGCGCCAGAGCACCAATGGCAAATACACCACCATCCAGTTGCATATCATCGCCACTGGCCAGGACCAGCTGTACGACATCAACAGTGAGTTGCGTGCAACCGGTCAAGTACACATGGTGCTGTGATGCCGCAAACCCTGGGCTTTCGCGAGCTCGGCCATATGGCTTACGAGCCGGTCTGGCAGGCCATGCAGCGCTTCACTAATGAGCGTGGCACTGAGGCTGCCGATGAGATCTGGCTGGTCCAGCATCCGCCGGTTTTCACTCAAGGCCAGGCGGGAAAGGCCGAGCATTTGTTGCTTCCCGGAGATATTCCGGTGGTGCAAGTGGACCGCGGCGGTCAAGTGACGTATCACGGCCCCGGTCAGTTGGTGGCTTATCTGCTGCTGGACGTGCGCAAGCTGGGGTTTGGCGTGCGCGATCTGGTCAGCCGGATGGAGCTGTGCCTGATCGAGCTGTTGGCCAGTTATGGTGTTACAGCTGTGGCCAAGGCCGATGCACCGGGTGTCTATGTCGACGGTGCGAAAATCGCTTCTCTGGGTTTACGGATCCGCCACGGTTGTTCCTTTCACGGCCTGGCCCTGAACGTGGATATGGATCTGGAGCCGTTTCGACGTATTAATCCCTGTGGCTACGCGGGGCTGGCGATGACCCAGCTGAGCGATCACACAGGACCGATTGAATTTGCCGAGGTAAGTGCCCGGCTGCGCGCGCAGCTCGTCAAACACCTCGACTATGCTGAGCAGACGACCCTAACGGGCGGAATCGATTGATATGACTACTGCGCAAGACGCTGTGCAAACCCTGATCCCGACGCTGGATGT
>JAPLSD010000658.1 GCA_026398835.1 Pseudomonas sp. | reverse complement strand
TGTACATTTCACCCTAACGTAATTTCAACCTTGGCCCGATGCCCTCTTCCGGAGAGTCTTGACGATGCTGAATGATCCGCTCCTCCAGCCCTATCAGTTGAAGCACCTGACTCTCAGAAACCGAATCATGACCACCGCCCATGAGCCGGCCTATCCCGTGGACGGCATGCCCAAGGAGCTCTATCGCGCCTACCACGTGGAACGGGCGAAGGCCGGCGTGGCCTTGACCATGACCGCGGGGTCCGCTGCAGTTTCCCGGGACAGCCCGCCGGTATTCAACAACATCCTGGCCTACAAGGATGAGGTGGTCGGCTGGATGAGAGACCTGACTGACGCCTGCCACGAACACGGCGCAGCAGTCATGATCCAGCTGACTCATCTGGGGCGCCGTACGCGTTGGGACAAGGGAGACTGGCTGCCTGTGGTGTCGCCGTCATTCGAGCGCGAGGCATCCCACCGCTCCTTCCCGAAGAAGATGGAAAACTGGGATGTGGAACGCATCATCAACGACTATGCCGACGCCGCTGAGCGGATGAAGGCCGCGGGGCTGGACGGCATCGAACTACAGGCCTATGGGCACCTGATGGATCAGTTCTGGTCGCCGCTGACCAATGACCTCGACGCTCCCTATGGCGGCTCCATCGACAACCGGCTGCGCTTTACCTTCGATATCCTCAGTGCCATCCGCAAGCGTGTCGGCCATGAGTTTATCGTCGGTGTACGTTATACCGGCGACGAGCAAATGCCCGGCGGGCTGACCCCGGCCGATGGCCTCGACATCTCGCGGCGCCTGAAAGACAGCGGCATGGTGGACTTTCTCAACGTCATCCGCGGACATATCGACACTGACGCCGGCCTGACCGACGTGATTCCTATCCAGGGCATGCGCAACTCACCGCACCTGGACTTCGCCGGAGAGATTCGCGCCGCCACCGACTTCCCCACCTTTCACGCAGCGAAGATCCCGGACGTGGCCACCGCCCGCCATGCCATCGCCTCAGGCAAGATTGACATGGTCGGCATGACCCGCGCGCACATGACCGACCCGCATATCGTGCGCAAGATCATCGAGGGCCGCGAAGAGGATATTCGCCCCTGTGTCGGCGCCAACTATTGCCTGGACCGGATCTACCAGGGCGGTGCCGCCTACTGCATCCACAACCCGGCCACCGGTCGTGAAACCAGCATGCCCCATGACATCCCCAGGGCTGCGAGCAAACGCAAGATCGTGATTGTCGGCGCCGGTGTAGCCGGGCTCGAAGCGGCGCGAGTGGCTGCCGAACGCGGCCATGAGGTTGTGGTGTTCGAAGCCGCCAACCAGGCCGGCGGGCAGGTTCGTCTCACCGCGCAATCGGAACGGCGGCGGGAAATGATCAGCATCGTCGACTGGCGCATGGCTCAGTGCATGGCTCGGGGCGTCACCTTTCATTTCAATACCTGGGCCGAGGCCAGCACCGTCCACGACGAAAACCCGGACGTGGTGATCATCGCCACCGGCGGCCTGCCCCACACCGAAATTCTCATCGCCGGGAATGAACTGGTGGTCTCGGCCTGGGACATCATTTCCGGGGACGTGAAACCCGGGCGTAACGTCCTGCTGTTCGACGACGCGGGCGATCACGCCGGCCTGCAAGCCGCCGAGTTCATCGCCAAAAGCGGCGCAAAGGTCGAAATCATGACGCCGGACCGGACCTTCGCACCGGAAGTCATGGCGATGAACCTGGTGCCCTACATGCGCTCGCTGCAAGCCCTGGATACCACCTTCACCGTCACCTTCCGCCTGCTCGCCGTCGAACGCGAGGGGCAGGATCTGCTGGCGACCATCGACAGTGACTATGGCAACGCGCGCAAGATCCGTCGCGTTGATCAGGTGGTGGTCAACCACGGCACCCGACCGCTGGACGAGCTGTATTTCGAATTGAAAACCACCTCCAGCAATGGCGGCGCGGTTGAGCATCAGGACCTGATCGTCGGCAACCCGCAAAATATCGTGACCAACCCGGACGGCAGGTTCCAGCTATTTCGCATTGGCGATGCGGTGGCTGCACGCAACACCCACGCCGCTATCTACGATGCCTTGAGACTGGTCAAGGACGTGTAAACGAAGCCATCGCCAAGGGTGGAGAAAACCATGCAAAAAGATGAAATTCCATCCTGGATATTTACTGGGAAAAACGGCATTCAGGGCCCCGTCGAAGGCTCCCGCTATTACTCGTCTTTGGCAGATGAATGGCTGCCGACCAAGGCTGAAGGTTTCTGGATCAAACCGCTGTTCGAAGACACCGAGCGCGGTGAAAAGACTTTGTTGATGAAAGTCGACCCGGGTGCCCATGCCGCCAGCCATACCCATGAAGGAGAACTGGAGCAACTGTTCGTACTGCAAGGCTCATTCTTTGATCAGGATCGAACGCTGAACGTCGGCGACTACTGTTGCCGGGCGCCCGATGCGGCTCACAGCGCAGGCTCTGTACACGGAGCCATCCTGCTGCTGATCTATACCCGTTGCTGACCAGAGTTATAGGTAGCTCGTGAAATTCGACATTCCGCGATCTCCCACTGTCGTGCACTTTCCTGGCGGATTTGCTCATCCGCCAGCGCCACCCCTCAAGCCAAACGACGTTCGATGAATAACAAGAGAAGCGCCGCGGCTGAAAATGCTGCACCTGCATAAAAAGCCACCGCAGCGCCATAGACCTGCCAGAGTCCGCCGGCGATGACGCTGGCCAACAGCAAAGCAATTCCGCTGACCAGATTGAACAGGCCAAAGGCCGTCCCTTTAAGAGTGGGGGGCGTCGTGTCCGCCACCAGTGTTGCCAGAATTCCCTGGCTGAAACCCATGTGCAGGCCCCATAAGGCGACCCCCAATAGAACCATGCCCACGGACTCGGCGTAGGCCAACACCACGTCAGCAAGAATCAGCAGCACCAAACCGACACCGAGCAATGCTGTGCGGCTAATACTGTCTGACCATTTTCCAACCGGATACGCTGACAACATATAGAAGCCTGACATCACCACCATGACCAGAGGCACCCAGGTAGCAGAGAACCCTAATTGCTGGGCACGCAAAATCAGGAACGCCTCACTGAAACGCGCAAGGGTGAACGCGGCACCTATGCCCACGACCCACCAGTAGCTTTTTGAAAACTGCCTCAATACATTCATTTGTATGGGCGAGCGGAAATGCCGCGATACGGCTTCATGCTCGGGTTCATTAATCCCGAAAAAAAGCAGCGCGACCGCCAGTACCGCGGGAATCACTGCAAACCACAGCACCCGGGAAATATCCTCGACAAACCACAGCATTAGAAAGATGGCCAGAATGGGGCCTAAAAAGGCGCCCACGGTGTCCATCGACTGACGCAACCCAAAGCACGCGCCTCGAATAGTCGGTGGAGCCACATCGGCGACTAATGCATCGCGCGGAGCACCGCGAATTCCCTTACCAATCCGGTCAAGGATTCGGGCGGTGAACACCAACTCTGCAGAGGCTGCCAGAGGAAATAGTGGTTTTGTCAGCGCCGCAAGACCGTAGCCCAACAGCAATAACTCTTTCCTGCGGCCAATGAAGTCGCTGATGGCTCCAGAAAAGACTTTAACAATCAGTGCTGTTGCTTCCGCCACCCCTTCGATGAGTCCAATCGTCATCACGCTAATGCCCAGCGTCCCCACCAAAAATACCGGTAACAGGCTATGCACCAACTCCGAGGATAAATCCATGAACAGGCTGACGAATCCCAGCGCCCAGATCGTACGTGGAATGGATCGACTCGAGCCTCCTGCAAATTCACCCATCTCTTTTACCTCGGGGTGGTTAGCCTGGTCTGAAATGAACGTATCCTGGATTCACATTTGCGGCGGCCAGTTATGCGACTCACCCTGACACTCCTTGCACCAAGCGTACAGTGCGTCATACATAATCAATCCATGCACCAGCATTTCCTGGTCATCGGCAAAGCGCTGCGATAGCCCCAACGAAATCGCGTACAACCCAGCCGATTGCGGCGTCAGGTCCAGGCGAGAGGTGTCTGCCCCGCGCACGATCCTGGCCAACTGCTGTAAGGAGGGATCGCTGAGCTGGTACTTTTTCAGGAACGCATCGAAGCTGCACAGCTCTCCTTCGTGGGACAGCTCAACGCCCGGAATATCGTAAGGCGTTGCGTCTCTTTCAGCGGCAATCCGCAATACTTCTTTGCTGGGCACGTACAAAAACTCGGCCTCAGGATCAATAAAACGGGTGATCAGCCAGGGACAGGCAATGCGGTCGATCTTGGGTCGTTCACGGGTAATCCATCTCATGGAACACCTCCTGCCTAACTCAATAGGCTGGGCGATCTGGCAGGCTCGATGCCCACCAGAAAACGGTTGATCACTCCAGGCCCTCTAGCGCAGCAAATGCACCACCAAGCCAATGAGCGCACAGGCTATCAGTACTTGAATCACGCCACGTTTGAAGCGAAACAAAGCAATCGCCGCTGCAATCGCAATCAGCGCAGAGGGCCAATCGAGGCTACCGTTGAACCCTTTGGGCCACAGCACGTGGTAACCGAAAAAACACGCCAGATTGAGAATCACCCCAACCACCGCCGCAGTAATCCCGGTGAGTGGTGCGGTGAACTTCAGTTCGTTGTGGGTCGACTCCACCAACGGGCCACCGGCGAGGATGAACAGGAACGAAGGCAGGAAGGTGAACCAGGTCACCAGCGTGGCCGCGACGGCGCCGGCGAGAAACACATGATCGGCACCGAAAACCTGTAGCACATAGGCGCCGACGAACCCGACAAAAGCCACCACCATGATCAGCGGCCCAGGTGTGGTTTCACCCAAGGCCAGGCCATCAATCATTTGTGTCGGGGTCAGCCAGCCATAGTGCCCCACCGCTCCTTGGTAGACATACGGCAGGACCGCATAAGCACCGCCAAAGGTCAGCAACGCTGCCTTGGTAAAGAACCAGCCCATCTGGGTCAAGGTGCCTTCCCAGCCAAAGAGCGCAGTCAAGATACCCATTGGCAACGCCCACAGTGCAGCACCGACAAGCATCAGCATCGCCAGCCTCAACCCGCTGAATCGGGCATACTCGGGCGACGGCGTATCGTCATCAATCAAGGCCGGCCCAAAGGACTTTTTAGCGGCGCTGTGGCCTCCGGTTCTGAACTTCTCTGGCGCATAACGTCCACCCAGATAGCCGAGCAAGGCCGCACCCAGCACGATCAGCGGAAAGGGAACATTGAACGCAAATATCGCGGTGAACGAAGCCGCCGCGATTGCCCACAGCCAATTGTTCTTCAGCGCCCGCGAGCCGATTCGGTGAGCGGCGTGCACGACGATAGCCGTCACGGCGGGCTTGATGCCATAGAAGAGTCCCGCCACCACCGGTACTTCGCCGAAAGCGATATACATCCAGGACAATGCAATCAGGATGAACAGCGAGGGCAGTACAAAGAGCGCCCCGGCTATCACTCCACCCCAGGTTCGATGCATCAGCCAACCGATGTAGGTGGCCAACTGCTGAGCCTCCGGCCCGGGGAGCAACATGCAGTAGTTGAGCGCATGCAGAAATCGTCGTTCGGAAATCCAGCGCCGGCGCTCTACCAACTCCTGGTGCATGATCGAGATCTGTCCCGCCGGCCCGCCGAAGCTGATAAAGCCCAGCTTCAGCCAGAACCAGAACGCTTCACGCAAACTGATCGCCTCAGGTCTTTGGAGATCCTGCTCGACTGCTGATCGGGAGACTTCATTCATTGGGGGTTCTCTTCTTTCACAAACGCTGCGAGCAGACCGTCGAAAATGGCGCTTGCCGCAGCCAGCAGGTGATCGTCATGGGAAATGGTTTCGCGCAGCCCCGCCAGCACTCGCTCGATGCCAACAGCCTCGACCGGCGCAATGCCACCGACATCCAGGTAATGCACCAGAGCGGCAATACGGCTGAGTCCGGGCTCATGGAGTTCAAAACTGGCTTGCAGCGTTTCGAAAGTCACGCGGTTGCCGACATGACTGAAGGTTGCATCGTCAAAGTCGAAACCCAGCGCATCAACCGGGCAGTCCTGTGGGCTGTTCAGCCAGAGGATCCGGGCCTGCGGATCAATGAAGCGCCGAATCAACCAGGCACAGGCCAATCGATCGACCCAGGGACGCCTGCGCGTTGCCCAGACACGGCCCTGATAGTCGCTGCGGTTCAGTACGGTTATGGGTTGGTCACGGCTATGCGGCTCATCCGCTGACAGGGCCCTGCCGACCGCCGTCTCAAGAGCCTGCAACGCCGAGTCGACTTGCTGCTTCGAGCTGCCTGGAAAGTAATCGATACTGGTTAACTGCGTGTAGGCCTTGCGTAGTTTGCGAATCTGTTTGGTGGTGACCAGCGCATTTTCAGCATTGAGTTGCACATGGCACTCGTCAATTTCTGTGTTTAGCCTGGTGTAATCATCGCTGCGGTCGAACAACTCGATAAAACGCGCACCGTCAGGGTCTACGACCGGCAAGACGTAAGCGGTGCCATTAATTGCCAGGATATCTCGCTCAACGGATGCCAATGCCTCTCGACAAGCATCGGTATCCGGCAACAGGTAGGCACCATCGCGCAGGACCGCTGCACCGCAGGCCTTTAACGCACGCCAAGCGCGCATGCGCTCGGTAGCGTTTGCGGTCGGTAGACCGAGGATCAATGCCAGCCAGTTTTTCATGTAGAGATAGAATCATAAAAAGTAGATAACTCTACGATATTACTAAAACCTCAAATTAAAAAGCCCTTCTTGATGTTTGGACTTCGAATTTAGTGGGGCTCGCCTCCCCCGCAAAACCCGTGATAAAGGCGAACTACCCCTTCGCCAGCTCCGTTGCAGCTTCTGCGTCTCGTATGGATTGAGGAGATTTTTACGAGCATCGTCCTTCGAAACAGGTGTTTCAAGACTCCGCGTGCCGGGGCAAGGCAATGGAAATCAGTGCCGCCAACAGCACAAAGGCGGTTGAAATCCATAGGCAAGCAATCAGGCCATACACCTGGTAAACCCAACCGGAGAGAACAGTGCCAATCAAACGGCCCATGGCGT
>JAPLSD010000700.1 GCA_026398835.1 Pseudomonas sp. | reverse complement strand
GCGCAGGAAGACATTCTCAAGCAACTGGGGACGGGCCTGTACATCAGCAACCTCTGGTACCTGAACTACTCGGACCTGCCGGCCGCACGCCTGACCGGCATGACCCGCTTCGCCACCTTCTGGGTGGAAAACGGCGAGATCCAGGCACCGGTCAGCACCATGCGTTTCGACGACAGCGCCTACAACCTGCTGGGTTCGCAACTCGAAGCGCTGACCCGCGAGCGGGAACTGATCTTGTCGGCCAGCACCTACAGCCAACGGCAAACCGCCTCGGCGCTGCTGCCCGGAGCGCTGGTCAGCCGACTCACCTTGACCCTGTGACACTGATCGCTCCCACGCTCTGCGTGGGAGTGTATCCATGGACGCTCAGCGTCCGCCCCTGAACTGTGACGCGGAGCGTCACGGGCTGCATTCCCACGCGGAGCGTGGGAACGATCATCAAACAAGAGGTCCCATGCCCAACCGCCCGACGCTTGATGCAACAACTGCCCGCTGGGTGCCCTGGGTGGTGGCCATCGCGTTTTTCATGCAGTCCCTCGACGGGACGATCCTCAACACGGCGTTACCCGCCATGGCCCGGGACCTGGCGGAAGACCCGCTGCGCATGCAAGGCGTGGTCATCGCCTACATGCTCACTGTGGCGTTGCTGATTCCTGCTTCGGGCTGGATCGCCGACCGCTTCGGCACCAAAAAGATTTTCTTCGGCGCGATTTTTCTATTCAGCGTCGGCTCGCTGCTCTGCGCGTTATCCCACTCCTTGAGCATGCTGATCGGCGCCCGGGTGGTGCAGGGGCTCGGCGGTGCGCTGATGTTGCCGGTGGGCAGGCTGGTGGTGCTGCGGGCGTACCCGCGCTCAGACCTGGTGCGGATCATGGGTTTCATCACCATCCCCGGACTGCTCGGCCCGCTGCTGGGTCCAACCATGGGCGGCTGGATGGTTCAGTACCTGACCTGGCACTGGATTTTCCTGATCAACCTGCCGGTCGGCCTGATCGGCTGCTATGCCGTCTGGCGCTTCATCCCCGACCTGCGCGGCAGCGAGCGTACACGCTTCGACGGCTTCGGTTTCCTGCTGTTCGGCGCGGCGATGGTGTTGATTACCATTGCCATGGAGGGCCTCGGCGAACTGCATCTGCCGCACTTGCGCGTCATGTTGCTGCTGTTCGGCGGTATGGCCTGCCTCGCGGCGTATTGGCTGCGGGCCGGGCATATCGACAATCCTTTGTTTGCGCCCTCGCTGTTCAAGACCCGGACCTTTGCCGTCGGCATCCTTGGCAACCTGTTCGCTCGTCTGGGCAGCGGTGCCCTGCCGTTTCTGGTGCCGTTGCTGCTGCAGATCGCCCTGGGTTACTCGCCGTCCCAGGCTGGGATGAGCATGCTGCCGCTGGCGGCCGCAGCAATGATTGCCAAATCCATCGCCCGCCCGCTGATCGAACGTCTGGGCTATCGCATCGTACTCACCGGCAACACCTTGGCGCTGGGTTTGCTGCTGGCAAGCATGGGGCTGGTCAGCGAACAGACCCCTTACGGGTTGTTGCTGTTTCAACTGGCGTTGCTCGGTGCGGTCAACTCGTTGCAGTTCACCGCGATGAACACCGTGACCCTGATCGACCTCGACGACGCCAGCGCCAGCAGCGGCAACAGCCTGCTGTCGGTGGTCGCGCACTTGTCCCTGAGCCTGGGCGTGGCCTGCGCCGGTGCTCTGCTCGGCGGCTTTACGGCTGAGGTGGGCAACGACGGAGTAAACACGG
>JAPLSD010000434.1 GCA_026398835.1 Pseudomonas sp. | reverse complement strand
GGCATCGACCCATTGCCCGTCGATGCACATCTGGAAGCGTGCGAGTGTCATGCAACGATCCCCTTTATTTGATTTTGTCGGGTTTGCGCCGTGTTGAGGAAGTCCAGCAGCACCTGATTGACCAGGCGCGGCGACTCTACCGGCATCATATGCCGTTGCTCGTGGAGCACGGCAACTTGCGCACCGGGAATCCGTTCGGCCAATTGTTGGGCCATTTGCGGCGTGGAGCCGGGGTCCAGTTCGCCGGTGGCGATCAGGGTCGGCACCTGGATGCTGCCCAGGTCCTCGGCGCGGTACATGTCTTGGGTGGCGAACAGCTCATAAGTGGTCAGATAACCTTGTGGGTCATTGCCGGCCAGGGTCTGGCGAATCGCCGCGATCTGTGCCGGATTGGCCGCCTGGTATTCACGGCTGAACCAGCGTGACAGCGCCGCCTCGGCATTCGCATCCGGGCCATGTTCGGCGGCCTGGCTGGTCCTCTCGATGACCCCGGCGCGCTGTTCGGCGCTTCGATTGAACACGCTATTGAGCACTACCAGCCCAAGCAAATGCTGCGGGTAATGCAAGGCGAAGGCTCGCGCCACCAACCCGCCCATGGAGAAACCGATCACCGTGGCTTGTGGCAGTTGTAAATGTTCGAGCAGTTCCAGTAACTGGTCGGCATAGCCGAGCAGCCCGGTACCCGATGCCGGACGCGGACTGGCGCCATGGCCGAGCATGTCGTAGGCAATGACCCGGTAATGGGGAGCCAGACCAACAATCTGGCCGCCCCACATTTCTTTATTCAGGCCCACGCCGTGGATCAATACCACGGGTTGGCCTTGGCCGGTCGCCAGATAACTGGTGCCGGCCGGGGTGAGTTCAGCGCTGAGCCGAATCATGGATCGCTCCTGCAAATCTTATGAGTTACTGGGCTTTCTCTGCGGCCAGTTCTTCCAGATCGATGTAGCGGTTGCCGATGCGTGGGTGCAGGCGACCGCCGTTGGCGCAACCGAGGACGACGACAATTTCATCCGAGCGCGGCGCGTCTTCGATCTGCATCTCCAGGGTGATGTAGTGCGAACGCAGACCTTCGTCGTCCTTGTGCATCATCGGAATCTGGATCGAGGTACCCGGGCCACCGCGTTTGTTGGTGAAGCTCAAATAGCTCTTGGCTTTCACTGCTTCGCGGTAGTGATTGCCAAAACGCAGGGTGTGGATGACGGCGGAAGCGTGCTCGATCTCGCCATCGGCGCCGACCACGGCGGCTTTACCGTAAGCCTCGATCTTGTCTGCACCACCAATCGTGGCCACCAGGCGCTCGACCATCAAAGCCCCCAGATCGGAGCAGTTGGCACGAATTTCCGGTTTCAGGTCTTCGACAAAACCACGACCCAGCCATGGGTTCTTGATGACAACGGCCAGGCCGACCATGGTCACGGGTTTGTCAGTGGCCTTGCCGCCTTCGATAAAGGTTTCTTCCACGTAGCTGACGATCTTGCGAATTTCGAAACTCATGAGCGACTCCGTATGAGAGAGGGAATGTGTTTGTCGTATGATGGTATACCATAATATTGTGTATGCAAGCGTCAGCTGCAAGTTCATCGAAAGGGCAGGCGACGGAAGGTAGAGCGGGTAGGCGCGATTCGAGTTGGAAGAGTCAGTGCGAGGCTGGTGAGATAGGAAGGCATGCAAGGGGAATGGGCGTTGAGCGCGGACCCTGTGGCGAGGGGGCAAGCCCTAATGCCGGTAAGTTAAGGCGTGACACTGAACCTGTGGAGAGTGGGGCCTGCTGCGGGCGGGTTCCTACGATGGCGGCCTGATAGCCGGCTTGGTTTTTTTGACCGAGTACATATCCGTTTCTGCGGTAGCGGCAGCTTATGGTTCCGCCCTTACGGTGGGTCACTTTCGAAAATCCGGAATGCCGGCCCAGTCGAAAGTAACCAAAGCGCTTCTGCCCCGCCATTCGGTGCCTCGCCCAGGCTCGGCATGCCCTCACTCCGGCATTGCTCCGGGGGCCCGCCTCCATCGGCCATCCATGGCCGGGGGC
>JAPLSD010000815.1 GCA_026398835.1 Pseudomonas sp. | reverse complement strand
CTGCGCCACGGTCGGGCTATTGGCCGTGGCATGACTCAACAACCAAGAAGACTGGATGAAAACCCGCGACCGGATCCTCGAATGTGCCCTGCAACTGTTCAACCAAAAGGGCGAACCGAATGTCTCCACGATGGAAGTTGCCAATGAGATGGGCATCAGCCCTGGCAACCTCTACTACCATTTTCATGGCAAGGAACCGCTGATCCTCGGCTTGTTCGAGCGCTTCCAGGCCGAACTGGTCCCTCTGCTCGATCCGCCAGCGGATGTACAACTGACCGCTGAAGATTATTGGTTGTTCCTGCACCTGATCGTCGAGCGCCTGGCGCACTATCGCTTTCTGTTTCAGGACCTGTCCAACCTGGCCGGACGCTTGCCGAAACTGGCCAAGGGCATTCGCAACCTGCTCAATGCCTTGAAGCGTACCTTGGCGTCGTTGTTGGCACAGCTGAAAGCGCAAGGGCAGTTGGTCAGCGACACACAGGCGCTGGGGCAACTGGTCGAACAGATCACCATGACGCTGCTGTTTTCACTCGACTATCAACGGATTCTTGATCGCGGGGGAGACGTTCGGGTGGTGGTGTACCAAATCATGATGCTGGTAGCGCCGCACCTGCTGCCACCTGTGAAATTGGCGACGGAGCAAATGGCGTTGCGATATCTGGATGAGCATGAGTGATCAACGCGGGAGCGGGGAATGATCAGGTTTTCCGTCAGAAACAAAAACGCCCGACCTTTCCAGGCCGGGCGTTTTTGTGAGTCCCGAAAAATCAGGACTGACTGGTTGGCGTCGGTGAAATCGGCGCAACAGTCGGGGTGACCGCAGGGGTCGGTGCAGCAGCGGAGTTCGCTGTGCTGACCGGAACTGCAGGTTTTGCAGCAGCAACTGCAGGCTTTGGTGCAGCAGCCTTCGGCGCAGCTGGCTTTTTGGCAACCGGCTTCTTCGCAGCAGCAGGTTTAGCTGCAACCGGTTTAGCGGCCGGCTTGGCCACTGCAGGTTTAGCCGCGGCGGTTTTAGCAGCAGGTTTTGCTGCTGCTTTAGCCGCGGGCTTGGCTGCAGGTTTAGCTGCTGCTTTTACCAGTGGTTTGGCCGCAGTTTTTGCTGCTGGTTTAGCCGCAGCGGTTTTGGCAGCGACTGGCGGCGTGACCGAAGCACCGGTCAGACGTTCGATCTGCTTGGTCAGGGTATCGACCTTGCTGTGCAGCGCTTTCACTTCATTGCGGCTAGGCACGCCAAGACGCGAAATGGCACTGTTCAGACGCTTGTCGAAAGCCTCTTCCAGCTCGCCCCATTTGCCCAGCGCACGGTCTTTGACATCACCGACACGGGACTTGGCCGACTGGGCGGAGTCCTTGGCGGCATCGACTTTTTTACCGACAGCACTTTTGGTGAGCTTCTCGGCTTTCTCGCCATCCTTGACCAAGGTATCGAAGAGTTTGCTGCCGTCAGTATCGATCTTCGAGTACACGCCTAAACCAGCGAGCCAGATTTTGCGGGAGTAGTCTTCGACTTTCCCGATCCACGAGCTGCCTTCTTTTTCAGTATTCTTTTTACCAGCCATCCCGTTCTCCTTAATGTTTACGCGCGACACGTTCAAGCAATGTCGTCAGCCCATCGAGCTTAGCAGAGAGTGTCTCAACATCATGTTTAGACGCAATGCCGAAGCGGTTCAAGGCACTGGCGACACGCGTGTCAAAAGCCTTCTCGACTTTATCCAGTTGCACTTCGACTTTGCCCTTGAAACTGGTGACGTCGCTCTTGACGTTATCAATCTGACTGTTAGCGGCTTCAAGTTGTTCAGTGACAACTTTTTTGCCTTTATTTTCAACAGCTTGACCCGCCTTGATCAACTCTTGAAAGTACTCGCTGCCTTCATGACCAACCTTGGCGTAGGCACCCAGGCCAGCCAGCCAGATCTTGCGGGCATACACTTTCACTTCGCTCAGAGTGGTTGGCTGAACGTCGATTTCTTTCTTCAGACTAACTTTGGCCATGGTGCACCTCACGCGCAAAAGGTTTGAGGAACTGCCCGCAGGAATGAGGGCTTAGGCACAAAGTAGTGAGAAAAATTAGAAACGGCACCCTAAGAAATGACACAAACCTCTGTAGGAGCAGAGCTTGCTCGCGATGGCATCAGCGCGTTTTATCAGAAAGACCGAGGCGCCTGCATCGCGAGCAAGCTCGGCTCCTACAAGAAGCGTTTCACGCGAAGGCTTTATCCAGCGCCTTTTCGATTTCCGATTTGATCGTACCGCTCATGGCCGACATCAACAGGCCCAGTTCGACATCAACCCTGATCGAGTCATCGCCCACATGCACCGCACCTTTCACACCGGAGCGCTTGAGGTTCAGGGTGTCACCGGACCACTGCGGCTCCAGACCATATTGATCGGACAGTTTCTGCGCCAACTTGTCGGCCTTCTCGCGGGCAGCTTCCTTACCCAGGCCATGGGCACGCTCAACACTTATACGGGCCATTGAATGACTCCTGTTTTATCGGGACTTGCCTGGAGCGTTTGACCCTCATGCGTCAAAACGTCCCGGCGGTTGCCTATCTTACATTCAGCCTTGCCAAGACAAAGACCGCCACCGGGATTAGAATGTCCCGCATTCTCTTTTGGTGACAGCGATATGACTGATCAGCGCAAAGGCAGCGATGCCGAACCCACCACTCACTTCGGCTTCAAAAACGTCCCGGAAAGCCAGAAGGCGGAAAAAGTCGCTGAGGTTTTCCACTCGGTAGCCGCCAAGTACGACCTCATGAACGACCTGCTGTCGGGCGGCATGCACCGGCTGTGGAAGCGTTTCGCAATCGAGCTGTCCGGTGTACGCACCGGCAATCGCGTGCTGGACATCGCGGGTGGTACGGGCGACCTGACCCGAAAATTCTCGCACCTGGTGGGCCCGACCGGTCAGGTGGTATTGGCTGACATCAACGCGTCCATGCTCAAGGTCGGCCGCGATCGTTTGCTGGATCTGGGTGTGGCCGGTAACGTCGAGTTCGTCCAGGCCGACGCCGAAAAGCTGCCGTTCCCGGACAACCACTTCGACTGCGTGACCATCGCCTTCGGCCTGCGTAACGTAACGCACAAGGAAGACGCCCTGCGTTCCATGCTGCGCGTACTCAAGCCCGGCGGTCGTCTGTTGGTGCTGGAATTCTCCAAGCCGACCAACGCACTGATGTCCAAAGCCTACGACGCCTATTCGTTCGCCTTCATGCCGCTGATGGGCAAGCTGATCACCAATGACTCGGAAAGCTATCGCTATCTGGCAGAGTCGATCCGCATGCACCCGAATCAGGAAACCCTGAAGTCGATGATGGTCGAGGCCGGTTTCGACCGCGTGACCTACCACAACATGACCGCAGGCATCGTCGCCCTGCATCGCGGCATCAAACCCTGATGTTGCTCAGCGGCCTGCTCGCCGGCGTCGAACACAGCCTCAACCGAGTGCTGCGCCTCGACAGCACGGCCCTGCCGCGCTTGCAGCATCTGAGCGGCAAGGTGATTGCTGTTGATTGCCGCAACCCGGCGTTGAAGCTGTTCATCATGCCCAACGATGAAGGCCTGATGCTGGCCGCCCATTGGGCCGCCGATGCCGACTGCACGTTGCGCGCTCCGGCGTCGAGCTTGCTGAGCCTGGCGCTGAGCAAGGACAAGACGTCGATCCTCCACGGTCCCGAAGTCGAACTCGAAGGTGACAGCGCCGTACTGCTGGAATTCGCCGCAGTCCTGCAAGACCTCGAGCTGGACTGGGAGTACGAGCTTTCACGCTGGCTCGGCCCGGTCGCCACTCAGTTGCTCGGCGGCCATTTGCGCAGCCGCGCGCGCTGGTATCAGCAAGGTTTCGCCAGCCTGAACCAGAACCTTGCCGAGTACCTCAGCGAAGAGTCGCGCGCCCTGGTAGGCCAACGAGAAGCCGAAGCCCGCTTCAGCGAACTAGACCAGATCAAGCTTGATCTGGAACGTCTTGAGGCGCGTTTCGAGCGTCTTTCCCGATCCCTTGATTCAAGCGATAACGCATGAAGCTGCTTGCCGTCCGCCGTTTGTTTCGCATCCAGCGCGTTGTGATCCGCTACCGCCTCGATGACCTGTTGTTCGCCCTGCCGCTGCCCTGGTTTCTGCTCGCGCTGCGCTATGCCTTGCCGTGGCGCTGGTTTCCGCGCAAGACACTGACGCTTACCCGCGGTGCGCGCCTGCGTCTGGCGTTGCAGGACCTGGGACCGATCTTCATCAAGTTCGGCCAGATTCTATCCACTCGCCGTGACCTGTTGCCCGAAGACATTGCCGATGAGTTGATGCTGCTGCAGGACCGCGTACCGCCGTTCGACTCGCAACACGCGATGGATCTGATCGAAAGCCAGCTCGGCAAGAAAATCAGCGAAGTCTTCAGCCGTTTCGACTTCGAACCGCTGGCCTCGGCCTCGGTGGCCCAGGTTCACGCCGCGCAACTGAAAAGCGGTGAAGAAGTGGTGGTCAAGGTCATACGCCCAGGCCTCAAGCCCATCATTGCCCAGGATCTGGCCTGGCTGTTCATCCTCGCTCGCGCTGCCGAAAAGCTCTCCGCCGATGCCCGCCTGCTGCACCCGGTGGACGTGGTTCAGGACTACGAAAAAACCATCTACGACGAACTCGACCTGTTACGCGAGGCGGCGAACGCCAGCCAGCTGAAACGTAACTTCGAAGGCTCGCCGATGCTTTACGTGCCGCAGGTCTACTGGGACTGGTGCCGGCCGAAAGTGTTGGTGATGGAGCGCATCTACGG
>JAPLSD010000473.1 GCA_026398835.1 Pseudomonas sp. | reverse complement strand
TCGCTGGTGACCGGCAAGGATGAAGAAGCGGTGCTCAATGAAGCCGAACGCGGTGAAGACCACGCGCTGAAGGCTTATAAAGGCGCACTGGAAAAAATCACCAAGCACAATCTGGTGGGTATTCGTGATCTGGTCGAGCGCCAGTACCACGGCGTCCAACGCAATCATGATCAGGTGAAAGCCCTGCGCAATCAGGCTCGCGCCCGTTCGTAAGCCCGCCAAGCGTGTCAAAAACGCCAGCCAGTCTGGCGTTTTTTGTGGTCTGGATTTAGTACTGGACTAATGATAGTTAGCTAGCTAATAATTTGACCGTCCTATCCTCATGTTTATCCCGACTATCGTTACGGTGTCGTTTCAAGGGTGCTCTTCGTGCGTATTACCTTGCAGGCCCTGCTTGCGCCCAACCTTCCCGCGCTGCAGTTTGCGATCAAGACCGTGCTGGGCGGTGGCCTGGCGCTGTGGCTTGCATTGCGCTGGGGGCTGGAACAGCCCGCCTGGGCCTTGATGACGGCGTTTATCGTTGCGCAGCCGTTGTCCGGGATGGTGGTTCAGAAGGGGCTGGCACGACTGTTGGGCACCCTGGTGGGAACCATCATGTCGGTGGTGTTCATTGGGCTATTTGCCCAAACGCCCTGGCTATTTCTGCTGGCACTGGCGCTGTGGCTGGGGCTGTGCACAGCCAGTTCGACCTTGTTGCGCAGCGCCTGGTCCTATTCCTTTGTGCTGGCCGGTTACACCGTGGCGATCATTGCCCTGCCGGTCTCTGCGCCACCGCCAGCAGCGCCTTGCTCTGGCCGATGCGAGTCGAGCGGCAACTGGCCGAGCAGGCACGCACGGCTTGGCACAGCGGGTTGCAAGCTGCTCGTGCAACCTTGGCCGGCGATGCTCAGGCGCGCAAAGGATTGCTGGAGATTCTCGGGCGGATCGTCGCGGTGGATGCCCAACGCGAGCACGCCTGGTTCGAGGGCGGCCAGGGTCGCCAGCGCGCACGGGCGGTCAGCGGCTTGAGTCAAAAACTGTTGATGCTGTTGCGGATCGCCCGTTCGGTGCGTCGGCAATGGCGGCAACTGGACGAGCGCGAAGCCGAACAATTGGCGCCGTGGTTGAGTGAAGTGCAGCAGGCCTTGGATGCTTCAGACGCGCCGACGTTGCAAGCCTTGCGTCCTCGAGTGCTGGACGCCGCCCATGACCCGCAAATCAGCTCGGCACAAAGTTATTGTCTGGCACGTTTGGCCCTGCTGCTGGATACCGCGTTGGTCGCGGGGCTGGCATTGCGCTCGGTGGAGGAGGGCAGTGATCCGAGCGAGCAACCCAACAGGCTGACGCCTCACCGCGACCTTGCACTGGCGCTGGTGTTCGGTGCTCGCAGCGCGTTGGCCTTTTTGACGGTCGCGTGTTTCTGGCTGGCGACGGCCTGGCCCGCGGCATCGGGGGCGATGCTGTTGACCTGTGTGGTCTGCAGCTTGTTTGCCAGCCGCGAAAACGGTGCGCAGATAGGCATGAGTTTTTTGCGCGGGATCCTGTTGGCGATTCCCGTGGCCTTTGTCGTTGGCGAAATCCTGCTACCGCAATGGAGTGGCTTCCCGATGCTCTGCATGGCCATGGGCGTGCCGTTGTTTTTCGGCGCGCTGGGCATGGCCAAGCCACAGATCGGTGCGACGGCCACCTCCTTTTGCCTGCACTTCGTGGTGCTGGTGTCGCCGTTGAATGCGATGAAGTTTGACGTCGCAACCTTTCTTAACAGCGCACAGGCGATATTGCTCGGCGTGGGCGCAGCGGTGTTGGCCTTCCATCTGCTGATCCTGCGTAACCCCGCGTGGCACGCTCGTCGTTTACTGGCCGCGACCCTCGATGATCTGGTGCGTCTGACCCGGCGCAGTTTGCGCGGCGCTGAAAGCTGGTTCGGCGGGCGCATGGCTGATCGTCTGCTGCAACTGGCGCGGCATTATCCGGAGTTGCCCCAGCAGGCTCGCAGTCGCTGGGATGACGGTATGCTCGGTTTGGACATCGGCGATGAGCTGCTGCATTTGCGCTTGAGCCTGGCCGTGGCTCAAGTCCCGATCAGCAGGCAACAGCGCAACTATCTTCAGCAGCTGGAACGTGTGTTGGAGCAAGGTCCGGCCAGCAGCCGCGCCGATGCACTTGCCGAACCCAGTGCTGAATTGTTGAAAGCTTTGCAGGCGTTGCCGCCCAGCGACGCGTTGAAACTGGCGCAAGGCGCGGTGCTGCAATTGCAAAACAGCTGGCGCAGCTGGTGTCGCCAACAGGAGGAAAGCCATGGGGCTGCGTGAGTGGTCAATGGGCGGGATTTTGCTCAGTCCGTTTCTGATTTATGTCGTCCTGGCGCTGCTGCTGACGGGGGCGTTGCGCATGTTGCTACGCGTCACCCCATTAGGGCGCTGGATCTGGCACGAAGCCCTATTCGATTGTGCCTTGTACGTCTGTGTATTGACCCTGATCACCGTCGTCCTCGGACCCTTATAAGGAGTTGACTATGCGTACATCGGTACGTGTCGCTATTACCCTGTGCCTGGTGGCTGCGGCGGTGTTTGCCGGCCTCCATCTGTGGCAGTACTACATGCTCACGCCCTGGACACGGGATGCGCGGATTCGTGCCGACGTCGTGATCGTCGCGCCGGACGTTTCGGGTTGGGTGCGTGAGCTCAAGGCACACGATAACCAGCAGGTGAAGGCTGGCGACTTGCTGTTGAGCATTGATCGTGACCGTTTCGAAGCGGCACTGGAGAAGGCTCAGGCGGTGGTGCAGACCCGTCAACAGCAACTCAGTTTGCGTGAGCATGAAGCCAGCCGCCGCGCGAGCCTCGGGCCGCAGGCGATCAGTGCCGAGTTACGGGAAAACGCGCAGATCAACGCCGGGATTGCCCGAGGTGAACTGCGCCAGGCCCAGGCTGAAGCCAAGGTCGCCGAACTCAACCTGGCCCGTAGCGAGGTGCATGCGCCACGCAACGGGCACATCACTAACCTGCGTCTGGCTGAAGGCAACTACGTGAATGCCGGACAACCGGTGATGGCGTTGATCGACGATTCAACCTTCTACGTGCAAGCCTATTTCGAAGAGACCAAATTGCCGCGTATTCAGGTCGGTGACCCGGTCAAGGTCTGGTTGATGAGCGCAGGCGAAGCGCTGCAAGGCCATGTCGAAAGCGTCAGCCGCGGCATCACCGACCGCAATGCCACGCCGGACACGCAATTGCTGGCAGAGGTGGAGCCGACCTTCAATTGGGTGCGCCTGGCGCAGCGGATTCCGGTGCGGATCAAACTCGACAAACTGCCCGACGGCATCAACCTGAGCGCGGGGATGACCGCGAGCGTGCAGGTGGAGGAGGGTCGATGATCGTTCCCACGCTCTGCGTGGGAATGCATCCCGTGACGCTCTGCGTCACATCTGGAGCGGACGCAGAGCGTCCATGGCGGCATTCCCACGCGGAGCGTGGGAACGATCAAAGTCCAAAGGACCTCAGCCGATGCTGATCGCCGGCAATATAGGCAATGTCACGGTCTGCTGTTTACGCGGAGCCAGGATTTCGGCTTCGCCATCCACCACCAACTCATCACGCTGGTTAAAGACTCGAGTGGCGATGCGCACGCGGAATTTCGGCAGCTTCTCGAGGATTTCCAGGCGCACGGTCAAGGTGTCACCGATCTTCACCGGCTTCTGAAAGCTCATTTGCTGACCGAGATAGATAGTGCCCGGTCCAGGCAGCTCGCACGCGACGGCGGCGCTGATCAGGGCACCGCTGAACATACCGTGAGCGATACGTTCCTTGAACATGGTCGCTGCGGCGAACTCGGCGTCCAGGTGCACCGGGTTGTGGTCGCCGGACATTGCGGCGAAGAGCTGAATATCGCGTTCTTCAACGGTTTTGCTGTAGCTGGCGGTCTGGCCGACTTCGAGGGCTTCGTATGGGGTGTTGGTAACCTGGGTCATCTATCTCAAGTCCTGTGACGAAATAAGCAAATTAACTAAATTGATTTAAACAAACGCTATTCGGTTTTTGGCGGGCGACGATGCTCCAAGGCCTGCTCCAGCCACGCCAGCACATCCTTCATCACTTCATCGCGATTGCTTTCGTTGAACAGTTCGTGCCGGGCCTGGGGGTAGATAGTCAGTTGCAGGCATTGGTTCCCGGCGCTGCGTAGCGCGTCGGCAAGGTCCTTGAGACGTGTGCCGTTGCTCACCGGATCACATTCGCCGCCAATTACCAGCAGCGGCAGGCCCGGATCGATCTGAGCGAGATTGGACGCTTTGCTGATTTGCTGCAACCCGCCCAACATGTCGATCCATAGCTGATTGGTGCACCGGAAGCCGCAGAGCGGGTCGTTGACGTACTTGTCGACTTCGTCGGGATCCCGGCTGAGCCAGTCATAAGGTGTTCGATTGGGTTTGAATGATTTGTTAAACGATCCAAATGACAACCATTCGATCAGCGAACTTCGGCCAGTGGCGCCCTGGCGCAAGCGTTCGAAACGCGCGATCAGGCGGGCGACGCGGTAGAGCGCAATGGGTTGAAAATTTGAACCGCTGAGAATCGCTCCGTGCAAGCTGGCACTGTGGTGCAGCAGATAGCCTTGGGCGACGTAGCTGCCCATGCTGTGACCGAGCAACACGATAGGTGTTCCGGGGTGTTGCTGGCCGATGTGCTGGTTAAGGCAGGCCAGGTCGCCGACCACTTTGCGCCAGCCATCCTTGTCCGCGTAATGCCCCAGCACGCCGTGCTCGGCGGTTTTGCCGTGCCCGCGCAGATCCGGGGCGTACAGCCCATAGCCTTGAGCGCAGAGTACTTCGGCCAGGCGAGCGTAGCGACCACTGTGTTCGGCCATGCCGTGGGCCAACAGGATCAGCGCCTTGAGCGGGGCTTTGGGCAGCCACTGGTTGACGTAAAGGCGGCTGCGGTCACTCGCGGTCAGCCAGAAAGTATCGTGGATCATGGCGATTCCTTTGCACGGGGTCGTTGCATTGTATAGCTCATCAAAGGATTGCCGCCTGATCAGGGCATGGCTCAGGAACAAGATTCACGCTATCAATGACACTCGTGCGCATATTTGCCTGAATCGCCATAGCTGCTAACGTCCGGTGAGCCCCGCCTTTCAATGAAGCAGAGATGCGGCCCGGATACGCTCAGGTAAAGAGGACAAGAACAATGCAACCTGATTTCTGGAATGACAAACGCCCGGCCGGCGTCCCCCTGGATATCGATCTGGGTGCCTACAAGTCGGTGATCGAGGTTTTCGAGCGTTCCTGCAAGAAATTCGCTGATCGCCCGGCGTTCAGCAACATGGGTGTGACCCTGACGTACGCTGAGCTGGAACGCTACAGCGCAGCATTCGCCGGTTATCTGCAAGCGCACACGGATCTGGTCGCGGGTGACCGTATCGCGATGCAGATGCCCAATGTCCTGCATTACCCGATTGCAGTGTTCGGGGCGTTGCGCGCCGGGTTGATCGTGGTCAATACCAATCCTCTGTACACCCCGCGTGAGATGCGTCATCAGTTCAAGGACTCCGGCGCCCGGGCGCTGGTCTACCTGAATATGTTCGGCCAGAAAGTCCAGGAAGTACTGCCCGATACGGATATCCAGTACCTGATCGAAGCGAAGATGGGCGACCTGATGCCTTCCGCCAAGGGCTGGCTGATCAACACTGTGGTCGACAAAGTGAAGAAGATGGTGCCGACCTACAACCTGCCCCAGGCCATCTCATTCAAGAGCGCGCTGCGTCTGGGCCGTGGTCATGGCATCAAGCCTTTAACCGTCAGCCTCAACGATGTCGCGGTGCTGCAATACACCGGAGGCACCACGGGCCTGGCCAAGGGTGCGATGCTGACTCATGGCAATCTGGTTGCCAACATGCAGCAGGCACGTGCGTGTCTGTCCCAGCTCGGTACCGATGGCCAGCCACTGCTCCGGGAAGGCCAGGAGGTGATGATCGCGCCTTTGCCGCTCTACCATATCTATGCTTTCACCGCGAACTGCATGTGCATGATGGTGACCGGTAACCACAACGTGCTGATCACCAATCCGCGGGACATCGCCGGCTTTATCAAAGAACTGAAAAACTGGCGCTTCTCGGCGTTGCTCGGGCTCAACACCTTGTTCGTCGCGCTGATGGATCACCCGGATTTCAAGACCCTGGACTTCTCCAGCCTGAAGCTCACCAATTCCGGTGGCACCGCGTTGGTCAAGGCCACTGCCGAGCGTTGGGCGCAGCTGACGGGTTGCCGAATTACCGAAGGTTACGGCCTGACCGAAACCTCGCCGGTCGCTTGCACCAACCCTTACGGCGACAAATCACGACTGGGCACGGTGGGGCTTCCAGTGCCGGGTACCACCCTGAAAGTCATTGACGACGACGGCGTCGAGCAGCCGTTGGGCGAGCGCGGCGAACTTTGTATCAAAGGCCCGCAAATCATGAAGGGCTACTGGCAACAACCGGAAGCCACGGCGCAAGTTCTGGATGCCGAAGGCTGGTTCAAGTCCGGCGATATCGCGGTGATCGATCCGGACGGTTTCGTGCGTATCGTCGATCGCAAGAAAGACATGATCATCGTCTCGGGCTTCAACGTGTATCCGAACGAAATCGAAGACGTGGTCATGGCCCACCCGAAAGTCGCCAACTGTGCGGTGATCGGTGTGCCGGACGATCGTTCGGGGGAGGCAGTGAAATTATTTGTGGTTGCGCGTGAGTCGGGTGTCAGCCTTGAGGAGCTGAAGGCTTACTGCAAGGAAAACTTCACCGGCTACAAAGTGCCAAAACACATTGTGCTGCGTGACTCGCTGCCAATGACGCCGGTGGGAAAAATCCTGCGACGGGAGTTGCGCGATATCGCATGATGGGTTTGTAGGTAGAGAGTGGGATCGATTCGATCCCACTTTTTTTTACCGAAAAAACGGCTGTAACGCCCATTTTAGAGCGATTAACGTGGTTATAGAGTTTTTGTTCTAAAAGTGACTGTATAGTTTTACAGAGTCATATTTATGACTGTTCAAGCCTTCTTTGGCTCTAGTCGGCCCTTGGCAAAGCTGCTACTCTCGGCCCGCTTTGTGACTTCTCGGCCTAAGTAAAAAGCCAGACTCACCAACAAAGAGACACCCATAAAAAACATACACCAATAATAATCGCATCAAATGCGATGATGAATTCGCGTTGCTGAGGAGTGGGCTTCCATGATCGAAAATTTTTGGAAGGATAAGTACCCTGCCGGGATTGCTGCCGATATCAATCCAGACGAGTATCCGAATATTCAGGCGGTGTTGAAGCAATCTTGCCAACGCTTTGCCAACAAACCGGCCTTTAGCAACCTCGGCAAGACGCTCACCTACGGTGAGCTGTACGAATTGTCGGGCGCTTTTGCCGCTTACCTGCAACAGCATACTGACTTGCAGCCGGGCGATCGAATCGCCGTGCAGTTGCCGAACCTGTTGCAATACCCGATCGCCGTGTTTGGTGCCATTCGCGCTGGCCTGATCGTGGTCAACACCAACCCGCTGTACACCGCGCGGGAAATGGAACACCAATTCAACGACTCCGGTGCCAAAGCGCTGGTCTGCCTGGCCAACATGGCGCACCTGGCCCAAGCCGTGGTGCCCAAGACCTCGGTCAAGCATGTCATCGTCACCGAAGTGGCCGACCTGCTTCCGCCACTCAAACGCCTGCTGGTCAATAGCGTCATCAAGTATGTGAAGAAGATGGTCCCGGCCTATCACTTGCCCAAGGCCATCAAGTTCAACGACGTATTGAGCAAAGGCCGCGGCAAACCAGTTTCCGATGCGAACCCGACCAGCAGCGATGTCGCCGTATTGCAATACACCGGCGGCACCACGGGCGTGGCCAAGGGCGCAATGCTCACCCACCGCAACCTCGTGGCGAACATGTTGCAGTGCAAGGCGCTGATGGGTTCCAACCTTAATGAAGGCTGCGAAATCCTGATCACACCGCTGCCGCTGTACCACATCTATGCCTTCACCTTTCATTGCATGGCGATGATGCTCATCGGCAACCACAACATCCTGATCAGCAACCCGCGCGATCTGACGGCGATGGTCAAGGAATTGTCGAAGTGGAAGTTCAGCGGCTTTGTCGGCTTGAACACCTTGTTTGTGGCCCTGTGCAATAACGAGGCATTCCGCAAGCTGGACTTCTCGGCGCTGAAAATCACCCTGTCGGGTGGCATGGCCTTGCAATTGGCCGCTGCCGAGCGTTGGAAAGCGGTGACCGGTTGCTCCATTTGCGAAGGTTACGGCATGACCGAAACCAGCCCGGTGGCGACGGTCAATCCGAACCAGAACATCCAGATCGGCACCATCGGCATTCCGGTTCCGTCCACACTGTGCAAAGTCATCGATGACGCAGGTGTCGAACAGCCGCTGGGCGAAGTGGGTGAACTGTGCGTCAAGGGTCCGCAAGTCATGAAGGGTTACTGGCAGCGTCAGGAAGCCACCGACGAAATCCTCGACAGCGAAGGCTGGTTGAAGACCGGCGATATCGCGATCATCCAGCCAGACGGTTACATGCGCATCGTCGATCGTAAAAAGGACATGATTCTGGTCTCCGGTTTCAACGTCTATCCGAACGAACTGGAAGACGTGCTGGCGACTTTGCCGGGCGTGTTGCAATGCGCAGCCATTGGCGTGCCGGACGAGAAATCGGGCGAAGCGATCAAAATTTTCATCGTCGCCAAACCGGGCGTGACCTTGACCAAGGAACAGGTGATGCAGCACATGCGCGCCAACGTCACCGGTTATAAAGTGCCGAAAGCCGTTGAGTTCCGCGATGCGTTGCCGACCACTAACGTGGGCAAGATCCTGCGCCGTGAATTGCGCAGCGAAGAACTGAAGAAGCTGGGCGCGAAGGTGTAAACAGGCTGTAAAACACAAAGCCCGTCTAGTGCGGGCTTTTTGCTGCCTAGCGTTTGCCTGTTACGCAGCCTTTCTCATCGAACACGATCTGAGCGCTGCGACCTTTCTTTGCATCGTAACGATAGCTCGTGGTCGCATTTCGAATGCTGACTTTGTCAGGTTTGCCCAGTGCGCTTTCGACTTCCCGCTGATTCATGCCGGGCACGATTCGTTGATTGATGATTGCCTGGCGGCGTTCTTTGGCGCTGAGCACATTTCCACAATCGTCATTGTGCTGTCCGACGATGACCAGCGGCTCTATTGCTGATTTCGTACTGAATGTTTCCTGGGGGCCGCTCTTTGGGGCGATTGTCTTGATGCCGCCAGGTGCAACATTGACCGCATTCTGGATCAGCAGTGTCTCTTGCGGCGAACAACCTAGAGTGGTGAAGGTCACGTGCCCGCCAGCGTTTTCGCATCGGTGCACCGTCGTGGCGTTTGCTTGCATCGATAGCCAGAGCAGGGTGGAACACAAGGGTGAGATCTTTCTCAATGACATGCGACGTCCTCCGTGACGGTCCCGAAAAAGGATAGACGGTACTTTCTTGACCTCGTGTGTGTTTTCTTTTCTGAATGAGTCGTCGCAGCTCTATAGATTCGGACAGCGCTCAGGTTTGCGTCGCAAGCGCTTGTTCTTGCCAAGATTTTTTAGCATTAAAGGACATCAGGCGGTGTATCATTGCGCCCGTCAGCCCCGCCGGGGCTTGTGGAATACCTCCATGGACTTACCCAGTAGTTACTCAGTACCTCGTTTTTACAATCATGAATTGACTGATTGATCCTTCCGGCGTGCCCCGCTGCTGGGAGTGGAGTTCGCCTATGTCTGTTGAAGTAAAGAAAACGCAAGAAAGCCTGCAAGACCGCCTCGCACAAGTCATTGAATTGCTGCAGCGACAGCGAGTTGTCGAAGACCTGACTCATCGCCAGGAAGGTCCTCATCACGACCGGGTCGAGAACCTGGTTCACCGGCAAAACCTCGTCGAGTTGCAGCGCAAACTCGATGATCTGCACTCCGCCGACGTTGCCTACATCCTTGAAGCCTTGCCGCTTGCAGAGCGTCTGACCCTCTGGCAACTGGTCAAGGCCGAGCGCGACGGCGATATCCTCCTTGAAGTATCCGACTCCGTTCGGGAAACGCTGATCGCCGACATGGACGATCACGAAATCCTGGCGGCCGCCAAGGAAATGGATGCCGACGAACTCGCTGACCTGGCGCCTGAGCTGCCGCGAGACGTCGTCCACGAACTGATGGAAACCCTCGATAGCCAGCAGCGTGAGCGTGTTCGCTCCGCGTTGTCCTATGATGAGGAGCAGGTCGGTGCGCTCATGGACTTCGAGATGGTGACTATCCGTGAGGATGTCAGTCTCGAAGTGGTGTTGCGTTACCTGCGTCGGCTCAAAGAGTTGCCGAGCCATACCGACAAACTGTTCGTGGTCGACTACGGCGGTGTGCTCAAGGGCGTGCTTCCGATCAAACGGTTGTTGGTCAACGATCCGGACAAACAAGTATCGGATGTCATGGCCAGCGATACGGTGAGTTTTCACCCGGACGAAGATGCGTATGACGCCGCTCAGGCTTTCGAGCGTTATGACTTGATTTCGGCTCCGGTGGTCGACAAGAACGGCAAACTGATCGGCCGTCTGACCATCGACGAAATGGTCGACCTGATTCGTGAAGAGAGCGAAAACGAAGTTCTCAACATGGCAGGTCTGCGTGAAGAAGAAGATATTTTTGCGTCAGTCTGGAAGTCCCTGCGCAACCGCTGGGCCTGGCTGGCAATCAACCTGATTACCGCTTTTGTCGCCTCTCGAGTGATCGGCCTGTTTGAAGGCTCCATCGAGAAACTGGTGGCGCTGGCCGCTTTGATGCCGATTGTTGCCGGTATTGGCGGCAACTCGGGGAACCAGACGATTACCATGATCGTGCGCGCCATGGCGCTGGATCAGGTCAGTACCGGCAATACCTCCCGCCTTATGCGCAAGGAGCTGGCCGTCGGCTTGATCAATGGCCTGGTCTGGGGCGGGGTGATCGGTGTAGTCGCGTATTTGTTGTATGGCAGTTGGTCGCTGGGCGTGGTGATGACGGCGGCGATGACCCTTAATCTGTTACTGGCGGCGTTGATGGGGGTCTTGATTCCCATGACCCTGGCGCGTTTCGGGCGCGACCCTGCAATGGGGGCGAGCGTGATGATCACCGCGATGACCGACAGCGGCGGATTCTTCATCTTTCTCGGGCTGGCAACGATTTTCCTGCTCTGATCTTCCCCGCGCAGCCTTGCCTTGCCTGGCTGCGCGAATTCTTCTGTCTACGCTTGATGGGGCTGCGGCCAGGATACGATTGCTGTGAAATGCGGCCGAGCCAAATGTCGGGCAAAAAAAAGCCAGCGTTATGCTGGCTGAGCGTTCGGCATGGAATCAGGAGGCGTCTGTTGCCATTTCGGCGTCATGGGCGATCAGGGAAACCAGTGCGTTTTGCTGACGGTGTGAGAGTTGGCGGAAACGTTGAAGCAGTTCGCGTTCATGCAATGACAGCTCCGGGCTGTCCAGTCGCATGCTCAATTCTTCACCCAGCGCGCCTTCCTGAATAAGACTTTGCTCCATGCGCGCGATGATTTCGGAGTTCATACTGCGATGATGATTGCGAGCCACCTCGGCGATGCGTTCACGCATTCCATCGGGCAGACGCACGACGAACTTGTCAGCCGTACGGCTGGAATAAATTGCCTGTTTCAATGGGCGCATATATTTAACCGGTTAGTTCAGGGGAGCGGTTTTCGGAATTGGCCGCAAGATGTCTGATAGGACAAGCTTTCCAACCAAATGTTCAACCTGAATTGTTAAGAGGCCCGCATCATGCCTCGAAAATGCCAGATCACTGGCGTCAATTCTGTGACAAATATTGCGCTGGGTAAAGGCGTTCTGCCAGTACCCATTATCAGAAATGCGGATTGGTTTGAAAAGATTGCCCCCATGCCGCACATCTGGCCGCGTCCTCTTGCCCGACAGGAGGTGTCTGAAGCCTCCGGAGCGCGCATTCCATGCAGATCCGATCGTTTATCCTTCCAATACAGGATAGTGGCAAATGGCCGATTTACTAGGCAGTCAAGCGACAAGAGACGTTACTGAAATGCCAGGCAGACTGATTTATTTGATGGGACCGTCGGGAGCGGGTAAAGACAGCCTTATAGATGCCTCCCGCGAGCCTTTGCGCAGGCTCGGGTGTGATGTAGTGCGACGAGTCATCACGCGCTCGGCCGAGTCGGTAGGGGAAGATGCCCTGGGCGTCTCTCAAGCGGAGTTCGAGCGACTGAAGCAGCAAGGAGGTTTCGCCTTGTATTGGCGTGCCAACGGCCTCGAATACGCAATACCGGTCCAGATTGATGAGTGGCTGGATCTGGGTCGCCATGTCTTGGTCAATGGTTCCAGGGAGCATCTGGCTGAAGCACGGAAACGCTACCCGACGTTGCTCCCCATTTTGTTGACGGTGAAGAGCGAAGTCTTGCGTCATCGACTCGTGCAGCGTGGGCGTGAAAGTACCGATGAAATTGAAGCGAGGCTGCGGCGCAATGACCTGTTTCTCGCTAGCGGGTCTTCAAACGATGCGACTCCAGTCATACGCCTGGATAATTCGGGTGAGTTGTCTGCCACCGTCGACCATTTCCTTGATTTGCTGGAGCAGGAGGGGGTCAGCGTAAAACAGGATCAAACTTGATTTTGCGTCCGGCAATCAGCGCCAGAATGAACAAGCCGGCAAATGCTCCAAAAGCAATCAACGGCAGAGCGCTGGAGTCTTTCCCTGTCAGGATAAAATTCAAGGCACCGCTGAGTATCGCGAGAATCAAAAATCCTGCGGCTGGTTTTGACATGCTGTGCTCCTGATGAAGTGATTCAAAATACCCAGCTTTCCGAATGCTGACGGGGGAGTTGCTCAACCTGGGTATCGCTCGCAAACTGGGCCGATTGAAGAGAGTGGGTGCTTATCACTGCGACTTGGGGTGTTTGATGCTGGGTGTAATGGGCAGGTGTTGACGCTAGCTGATCAGCGCTGCTACCGGGCTGAAAGTGAAACATCACCACGACAGCCAAGGCGATTGCATTCAGGAGTAAAAGGGCGCGGTGCATGGCGGTGTCTCCGCTGTTTCTTTTGAAGGTAATAAAGCAGCGGTCATGCCAAGAGTTTAACGCTAATTAATTCCTTTAAAAACAATGATTTAAGTTGTTTTTGGATAGGGCTGTCATTGCATTTTGCAATGATGGCATTTTGAGGTGATGCAATTTGCACGATCGGTGATGCGGCGGTCTTGTGTTCGCGCTGGCCTACACTTAAAAAGCCCTACGGACGACATGACAAAAGCAGGCTTGGCCGTTAACATGCACGCCGTCCCTTGCACCGCACATTGCTTTGCGGTTGCCATTTGTCTCAGTAGCTCAATTGGATAGAGCATCCCCCTCCTAAGGGGAAGGTTGGCAGTTCGAACCTGCCCTGGGACACCATATTATTCAAGGCCTCCAAGCATTTCAGGTGTTTTCGCCGTATCCCCAAGGATGCAAGGCGGATGCACCAGGAATGCTTCAGGCAACAAAAAGCCCCGCTCAGGATCTCCTGGCGGGGCTTTTTTGTACGGGGCAAGTCCAGGCACTTAGAGTGGCAAGGTATTGCAGTGTTTGATCTCCTTGAGCGAAAACCCGGTGTACATTTCCTTGATATTGCCGAGCGTACGTATGCGATGCATGGCGAGCTCATGGAATGCCTCCATGTCTTTGACGACTACCTGCAAGAGGTAGTCGTATTTCCCCGACACTTTGTGACAGGCAATAATGTTGGGTAGCGCCAGAACGCCCGCTTCGAAATGCTCCATGGCGTCCTCGGAGTGACTATCGAGGGTGACGCTGATGAAAGCAAAAAGCCCCAGCCCCATGGTCTTTGGGTTCAAGTGCGCGTGATACCCGACAATCACCTCCTCCTCCAGGCGCTTTACGCGCTTCCAGCAGGCTGGCGCCGACAGGCAAACACGAACGGCGATCTCGGCGTTCGTCAGGCGACCATTCATTTGCAGAATTTCCAGAATTGAACGATCAACCTTATCCATTTCCGCCATGTTTTCTCTCCCTTTAACAATGAGTACGCGGTAGGGCGATTGGCCCCATCCCGCAGGTCCTTGATCAAACATCCATTACTTGAAACTAAAAATATTAGAAAGAAAATTACATAAAAAACACATTTTGGATAATTAACGTCTGAAAAATAATTAAATGCAGCTGCGTTTCGAAAGCTAATTTTTGAGGCTCTGAAATACAATTTCTTGTCGTTTCCGACACCCCAAGCCACTGGCTCTGACAATAAAAATAAGTAACAACGGAGGCAATTTTGAGCATTTTCAGAACAAAAGACCTGGACGCAATGATTGCTGCTGCCCGAGCTCCTGCCGGGTTGAAAAAAGTGCTGGGGCCGATGGATCTGGTCCTGATTGGTATCGGTGCAATCGTGGGGACGGGCATCTTTGTATTGACCGGAACCGGCGCATTGACTGCGGGACCGGCCCTCACGGTTTCATTCCTGATAGCGGCGTTGGCCTGTGCATTTGCCGCGCTCTGTTATGCCGAGTTCGCCTCATCTGTACCGGTAGCGGGCTCGATTTACACCTACAGCTACGCGACGCTGGGAGAGTTGGTGGCCTGGATGATCGGCTGGGATTTGATGCTCGAATACGGACTGGCCAGCTCGGCTGTGTCTGTTGGGTGGTCGGGTTACTTCCAGTCCCTGCTGAGCGGATTTGGGCTGAGTCTTCCGGTTGTGCTTACGGCGGCTCCAGGCTCTTTGCCTGGTGTGGAAACCTGGTTCAACCTACCAGCGCTGGTGATCATGTTGGCAGTCACCTGGATGCTTTCCGTGGGCATCAAGGAATCCGCACGTGTAAACAACGTGATGGTGATCATCAAGATCGCCGTGGTGCTGCTCTTCATTGCCGTTGGTGCGCGACATGTTCAGCCGGCTAACTGGCAACCCTTCGCTCCCTTTGGCGGCCATGGCATTTTTAGTGCTTCGGCCTTGGTGTTTTTTGCTTTTATTGGTTTCGATGCGGTTTCCTCTGCCGCCGAAGAAGTGAAAAAACCGGCGCGTGACCTCCCCATCGGCATTATCGGTTCCTTGGCCGTTTGCGCAGTGTTGTACGTTGCCGTTTCAATGATCATGACCGGCATCGTGCCCTATGCCCAATTCCTTGGCGTTGATCATCCGGTCTCATTGGCGTTGCAATATGCCGGTGAAAGCTGGGTTGCCGGGTTCGTTGATTTAGGCGCAATCGTTGGCATGACGACCGTCATTCTGGTTATGGCTTACGGTCAAACCAGGATCATTTACGCGATGTCGCGGGACGGATTGCTTCCCCAACGCCTTTCCAGGGTTCATCCACGATTCGGAACCCCATATTTCGCTACCTGGATGGTGGGAATAATCTTCGGGCTGATCTCGGCACTGATTCCGCTTAACGTCCTGGCCGAACTGATCAACATCGGCACATTGGCCGCATTCAGTCTGATCTCGGTGGCAGTGATCGTATTGCGCAAGACCCGACCCGATCTCCCTCGCGCATTCAGATGCCCTGGCGTGCCCGTTGTCCCGTTGCTCGCCATCGCGTTCTGCGTAACCTTGATGACCTTCCTCAAGCAGACGACCTGGCTGGCATTTGGGGCGTGGCTGGCAATTGGCCTGGTGATTTATTTCGCCTATTCAAGGCGCCGCTCGCTGTTGCATTCCCCCAATAGTCAGGCGCTGGCCACTGAGTCGAGTCCCTCTGCCAAATAAATAGGCGATTGATTGCCCGGTACCTATAAGGAAGCGCCACAACTGGCCGATAACCCCATGTGCAGTTGTCCTCCTGAGCTGTCTGAATGTCTGGGAAGCCCGTAGATCGAGCTCAGACGTGCGGCAGGCAGGAGGAATCGCAGGTGTGTAAATGTGCTTGATTGCTCATGGCTACTGGCTATCATCTGCGCGCCGAAATGGGCAGCGAAGCTGAGCTCGTCCCTGCATTTGTCTTTGGGTTCATCTTCCTATTTGTCTGGAATCTTCGATGCTGGCGTACCAACAAAAAAGCTTTTTGATCGTCGATGATTTCTCTGATTTCCGCAGTTCAGTCAGGTCCATGTTGCGCGAGCTGGGCGTCAAGGACGTAGACACTGCCGACACGGGTGAGCAGGCGCTGCGCATGTGTGCGCAGAAGCGCTACGCCTTCATCCTGCAGGATTACCATCTTGGGGACGGCAAAAAGAACGGTCAGCAGGTGCTCGAAGACCTGATGGTCGAGAAGCTGATCAGCCATGAAAGCGTGTTCATCATGGTCACCGCCGAGACCAGCCAGGCCATGGTGCTCAGTGCCCTTGAGCATGAGCCGGACGCCTACCTGACCAAACCTTTCAATCGCTCTGGGCTGGCCCAGCGGTTGGAGAAGCTGGTGCAGCGCAAAAACTTGCTCAAGCCGATCCTGCAAGCACTCGACCGGGATAAACCCACCGAGGTCCTGGCTGCCTGCGCCGCCCTCTGCAAGCAGGAGCCGCGGTTCGCTCCGCTGTGCCTGCGTTTCCGGGCTGATGCCCTGCGCGATCTTAATCAACAGGAGGCGCTGGAGCGCTTTCTCAATACCATTCTGGCAGACCGCCCTTTGCCTTGGGCCTATGCGGGGCTGGGCCGTTTGCTGATCAAGCGAGGTCAGGTCAGCCAGGCGCAGACCGTATACGAAACGGCGCTGAAGGCTTTCCCGATGATGCCGGCGCTCTACGACGGAATGGCTGACGTGCTGGTAGCCCAAGGGAACACCAAACGCGCCCAGAGTGTGCTGGAGGAAGCTGTTCGCTTGTCGCCACTGGCTGTGCGCCGCCAGTCGCTGCTTGGCAAACTGGCGCTGGCTAACGAGGATTTTGAAGGCGCGTCGAAAGCCTATCGCCAGGCTGTAGCCCAGGGACAGCAGTCACGTTTCAAGGACCCGGAGAGCAATCTCGGTCTGGCCCAGGCGTTGATCAGTAAAGGCAGTGAAAGAGGGCTCGATACGCGGACCCGGCTGGAGATCAATCAGACCCTGAGCGAGGTTGCCAAGGAAAACCCCAGCGATCCGGGGCTGCAGGTCCGTGCGCGGCTGATGAAAGCCACCAGTTTGCTACTCAACGATGCCGAAACCGCCGATAAACTGACCGAGCAGGCGATGGCTCGTCTTGAGGGCATGGAGCAATTCATGAGCGCCGACGCGGCGCTATTGGTTGCCAAACAACTCCAGCAATTGGGCCAGGCGGATGCCGGTGCATCCATGCTGAAAAACTGTGCGGAAATCTACGGTGACGATCCGCTGGTGATGCAGGGTATCGCCAAGCTGACCGATGACCCGGCGATTCTCAACTCCGGCAACGCCGCGGCCGATCTCAACCGCCAGGGCGTGCGCAGTTACAAGGCGGGCACCCTGACCGAAGCCCGGGAACTGTTCCGCGGCGCCCTGTTGTTGCAGCCGAAGAACATCAGTATTGCCTTGAACATGGCGCAATCGTTGTTGCACGGTACCGATGCCAGTGTCGACACGGCACTGTTCGAAGAGTGCCGGGCCTGTTTGAAAATGATTGGCATGATACCCGAGAGCGACGCGCGCTATGCGCGTTACGAGAAGCTGCGAAGCAAGGCGTTTGGCGAATGAACGACAGTGCCAAGGGGCTCGATTTCTCCACGGTCATTGCCTCCACCGTGCACGACATGAAAAATTCTCTGGCCCTGCTCATGCAGGCCCACGCTCAGTGGCTCGCCGGTTTGCCTGACACCCACCGACAAACCGGCGAGCAGGGCGTTATCGAGTACGAGTTCGCTCACCTCAATGGCATGCTGGTGCAGTTGCTGGGGCTGTACAAACTGGGCGTCAACCAACTGCCGTTAAAGCCTGACTATCATGAGCTGGATGACTTCATCGAAGCGCAGCTGGCCTGTCACCAGGAGGTATTCAGTAGCCGCGGCATTGTTGCGACCTTTGAGGTCGATGATTTCAGCCCCCTCGGTTTCTTTGATCGGGAACTGGTCGGTTCAGTGGTGGCCAACATCATCAACAACGTCATCCGTTATGCTCGCCACGCCCTGTTGATCAGCGTCCGCGAGGAGGCTGGGCAGCTGTTGTTGACCATCAATGATGACGGCACCGGCTATCCAGTGCAGATGATCGAGCGTCAGGCGGATTACGTGCAAGGCATCAACCAGAGCAGTGGCAGCACCGGCCTGGGTCTGTACTTCGCCGCGCGCATTGCTGAACTGCATCAGCGCAACGGCGTGCGTGGGCGTATCGAGATCAGCAATGGCGGCCCTTTGGGGGGCGCACTGTTTAGCCTCTATCTTCCTTGAGTGTCGCGGCTGACAATCAAGGACCTCTCTTGCGCAGCTGCGTAATCGTCTTCCGACATCCTGAATTATCGTTTCAGCCTTCACTTCACAGTTGATCTGCATCTTATATCCCTGCTTTTCGCACGTGCCTGCTTGAAATCCTGAACGGGTGGTGCGTATTTTGTACGGGTCGCCGTTCGCGGCTTGCACAACAACAAGGGTTGAGTCATGACGACCGATGGCCATCGCTCACTCGCGCAGCGATTGACGGGCATTGATGAGATTGAATGTGTCACTCCCGATCTTAATGGTGTGCCACGTGGCAAAGTGATGACCTCTGAGGGTTTCCTCGAGGGGCGACGGCTGCAGATGGCGCGGGGAGTGCTGCTGCAATGCATCATGGGCGGTTATCCGCCGGCGCGTTTTTACGGCAGCGATGACGGCGATCTGGCGCTCAATGCTGATCCGAAACATATCCATCGCTTGCCCTGGAGCAAGCAGCCGCGTGCGTTGGCGATTTGCGATGCGGATGAGTTGGCCGGGGGGAGCTCAAACCTCTCGACTCGCGGCCAGCTTAAGGCGGTTATCGCGCGTTACGCAGCGCGAGGCCTGGCGCCAGTGGTGGCGACCGAACTGGAGTTTTTCGTATTTGCCCCGAACACCGACCCGACCCAGCCGTTCCTGCCGCCTGTTGGTCTGGACGGGCGTCGCGAGGACGGTCATTCGGCCTTCAGCGTCAGTTCCAATAACGGCTTGCGGCCGTTCTTCAGTGAAGTGTATGAGTGCATGGCAGCGCTGGGATTGCCGCGCGATACGTTCATGCACGAGATGGGTATCAGCCAGTTCGAGATCAATCTGTTGCACGGCGATCCGTTGCTGCTGGCTGATCAGACTTTCCTGTTCAAGCACTTGCTCAAGGAAGTCGCGCTCAAGCATGGTTTGACGGTGGTCTGCATGGCCAAGCCACTGGCGCATACGCCGGGAAGCTCGATGCACATTCACCAGAGCATTGTGGAGTTGGGTACCGGGCGCAACGTGTTCAGCGACGATGCCGGAGAGCCGACCGCGACCTTCCGTCATTTCATCGGTGGCCAGCAAGCGGCTATGGCAGATTTCACCGCACTTTTTGCACCGAACGTGAATTCCTATCAGCGCTTGTGCCATCCTTATGCGTCGCCGAACAATGCCTGTTGGTCCCACGACAATCGGGCTGCGGGCTTGCGGATTCCGGCCAGTTCGCCCGTGGCACGACGGGTCGAGAATCGTTTGCCTGGCGCCGATGCCAACCCTTATCTGGCGATTGCCGCAAGCCTGGCTGCCGGGCTTCACGGCATAGAAAACGAGTTGGAGCCGACCGCGGCGATTCAGGGTGAATTCAAAGTGCCGGAAAGTTTGTCGTTACCTTGTACCTTGCATGCGGCTCTTGAGCGTCTGAAACGTAGCCAATTGGCAAAGGAACTGTTTGGTAAAGAGTTCATCGAAGGCTACATCGCTTCGAAGACCATGGAGCTGACTAGCTTCTATGATGAAATCACTCCCTGGGAACGGCGTGTTTTAGCGGCCCAGGCATAACCGACTCGTCGCCGTCGGTCTATCGTTCTTGATAGCCCGATACTCAATTCAAGGAGCCGCTCGGAACGCCGATGCGCCAAATCTGGAAGTCTTTTCGAGCGCTTTATTTCGCCTCGCTGATGATGCTTATCGGCTCAGGCTTACTCAGTACTTACCTGGCGTTGCGCCTGGCCGCCGACCATGTCGATGGTCTGTGGGTCGGTGCATTGATGGCCGCCAACTATTTCGGCCTGGTGCTGGGCGGGAAAATTGGCCACCGGCTGATTGCCCGGGTCGGACATATCCGGGCGTACGCGACCTGCGCCGGGATCGTCGGCGCGGCGGTGCTGGGCCATGGCCTGGTGAATTGGTTACCGGCCTGGCTGTTTCTGCGGATGATCGTCGGCCTGGGGATGATGTGTCAGTACATGGTCATCGAGAGCTGGTTGAACGAGCAGGCCGAAGCCAAGCAGCGTGGCCTGGTGTTCAGCGGCTACATGATTGCGTCCTACCTCGGGCTGGTTCTGGGTCAGCTGATTCTGGTCATGCACCCGGCACTGGGTCTGGAATTGCTGATGCTGGTGGCCCTGTGTTTCGCCTTGTGTCTGGTGCCCGTCGCCATGACCCGACGCATTCACCCGGCGCCCCTGCATCCGGCACCGATGGAGCCGCGTTTCTTTATGAAGCGTGTGCCGCAATCGTTGAGTACCGTGCTGGGTGCGGG
>JAPLSD010000458.1 GCA_026398835.1 Pseudomonas sp. | reverse complement strand
CCGGTTATTGCCAAATGACTGGTTGAATGCGAAATAAATGCTAAGAACCTCTATACGGACAGGCTAAAATGCGCGCCCCGGCTAACCGCTGACCCTTTTCTAACGCGCCCACAAGGTTCGCTACGTGATCGAGTTTCAAAACGTCCATAAAACCTACCGGGTCGCCGGCAAGGATATTCCCGCCCTGCATCCGACCAGTCTGCGTGTCGAGGATGGTCAGGTATTCGGCCTGATCGGCCATTCTGGCGCGGGTAAAAGTACCCTGCTGCGTCTGATCAACCGCCTGGAAGCCCCAAGCGGCGGCAAGATCATCGTCGATGACGAAGAAGTCACCGCGCTCGACGCCAACGGCCTGCGGCGTTTTCGCCAGCAAGTCGGGATGATTTTCCAGCACTTCAATCTGCTGGCGTCCAAGACCGTTGCCGACAACGTCGCGCTGCCACTGACACTCGCCGGCGAATTGTCCCGCAGCGAGATCGACCTGCGAGTGGCGGAACTGCTGGCACGGGTTGGTCTGGCCGATCACGCAAAAAAGTACCCGGCGCAGCTGTCCGGCGGTCAGAAGCAGCGTGTCGGCATCGCCCGCGCTCTGGCCACCAAACCAAAAATCCTGCTCTGCGACGAAGCCACCAGCGCCCTTGACCCGCAAACCACGGCGTCGGTCCTGCAATTGCTGGCTGAGATCAATCGCGAACTGAACCTGACCATCGTGCTGATCACCCATGAGATGGATGTGATCCGTCGGGTCTGCGATCAGGTCGCGGTGATGGACGCTGGCGTGATCGTCGAGCAAGGTTCGGTGGCCGAGGTGTTCCTGCATCCCAAGCACCCGACCACCAAACGTTTCGTCCAGGAAGACGAGCAGATCGACGAGAGCGAACAACGCGATGACTTCGCCCACGTGCCTGGCCGCATCGTGCGTCTGACCTTCCAGGGTGAAGCGACCTACGCACCATTGCTGGGTACCGTCGCCCGCGAAACGGGTGTGGACTACAGCATCCTCGCCGGTCGCATCGACCGCATCAAAGACATCCCTTACGGGCAGCTGACCCTGGCCGTCACCGGCGGCGATATGGAGGCGGCTTTCGCCCACTTCACCGCGGCAGACGTCCACATGGAGGTGCTGCGCTAATGGAAGCCCTGACCGTTTTTTTCGCCAATATCGACTGGTTCGAAATCTGGCTGGCCACCGGCGATACCCTGCTGATGCTCGGCGGTTCGTTGCTGTTCACCGTATTACTCGGCCTGCCGCTGGGTGTGCTGCTGTTCCTGTGCAGCCCGCGCCAGTTGCTCGAACAGAAAAGCCTCTACGCACTGCTCTCGCTGGTGGTGAACATCCTGCGTTCGTTGCCTTTCATCATCCTGCTGATCGTGATGATTCCCTTCACCGTACTGATCACCGGCACCTCGCTGGGTGTGGCCGGTGCGATTCCGCCGTTGGTGGTGGGTGCGACGCCATTCTTCGCGCGATTGGTGGAAACCGCCCTGCGTGAAGTCGATCGCGGCATTATCGAAGCGACCCAGGCCATGGGCGCCACCACGCGGCAGATCATCACCAATGCCCTGCTGCCGGAAGCGCGGCCTGGCATTTTCGCTGCGATCACGGTGACGGCAATCACACTGGTGTCCTACACCGCGATGGCCGGTGTGGTCGGCGCGGGCGGTCTGGGTGATTTGGCAATCCGTTTCGGCTACCAACGCTTCCAGACCGACGTCATGGTAGTCACGGTCGTTTTGCTGTTGGTGCTGGTACAAGTTCTGCAAACCGTCGGCGATAAGCTGGTGGTGCACTTTTCTCGAAAATAAATGTAACCGCCAGCCACGGCTGGCTGGCGCCTGAAACAGGCGCCTAACAAGGAGTTTGCTGAATGAAAAAACTACTCGTCGCTTTTGCTGCCGTTGCAGCGTTTTCCGCTCAGGCAGCAGAAACCCTGACCGTGGCCGCTACCCCGGTTCCGCATGCGGAAATTCTCGAATTCGTTAAACCTGCGCTGGCCAAAGAAGGCGTCGACCTCAAGGTCAAAGTCTTCACCGACTACATCCAGCCGAACGTCCAGGTCGCCGAGAAGCGTCTGGACGCCAACTTCTTCCAGCACCAGCCGTACCTGGATGAGTTCAACAAGGCCAAGGGCACTAACCTGATCAGCGTTGCTGGCGTTCACCTGGAGCCGCTGGGTGCTTACTCCAGCAAATACAAAACCCTCGCAGAACTGCCTGGCGGTGCCAACGTGGTGATCCCGAACGACGCCACCAACGGCGGCCGCGCCTTGCTGCTGCTGGAAAAAGCCGGGCTGATCAAGTTGAAGGATTCGAACAACATCCTCTCGACGGTCAAAGACATCACCGAGAACGCCAAAGACCTGAAATTCCGTGAACTGGAAGCCGCCACCATCCCACGCGTGCTGACCCAGGTTGACCTGGCACTGATCAACACCAACTACGCACTGGAAGCCAAGCTCGATCCGTCCAAGGACGCGCTGGTCATCGAAGGCAAAGACTCGCCTTACGTGAACATCCTGGTTGCCCGCCCGGACGACAAAGACTCCGACGCCATGAAGAAACTGGTTGCCGCCTTGCACAGCCCGGAAGTGAAGCAATTCATTCTGGAAAAATACAAAGGCGCGGTATTGCCAGCGTTCTGATTTGCTGATGTCACGAAAAAGGGGCGCAATGATTGCGCCCCTTTTTTATGCCTGGAACACCGCCCCATGTGGGAGCAGCCGGTCGACGCTCGATTGCTCGCGAAGGGGCCGTCACCGCCAACATTGATGTTGAATGTACGTCCGCTATCGTCGGATCGCCGCCCGGAGCAATCGAGCGTCGACCGGCTGCTCCCACAGGTTTTGGGTGTTTACTGACGCTTGAGCATCACCGGCAACTGGACCACCAGTTTCTGGTTGTTCAACGGCGCCCGAATAAAACCACGCTGCGTACCGTCCGGCCCGATCACGGCCAGGTTGCCGCTGTGGTCGACGGTGTAGTTGGGTTTGCTGGTATCGGCCGGGATGAACGGAATGCTCACAGCATTGGCGAGCTTCTGCACGTCCTCCACCGAAGCACCGGTCAGGCCTTTGAAGTCCGGGTCGAAGTAACCCAGGTACTGCTTGAGCTGTTTGGGGTTATCACGAGCCGGGTCGACGCTGACCAGGATGATCTGCAGCTTGCCAACCACATCCTTGGGCAACTCGCTCTTGATTTGCCGAAGTTGGGCGAGGGTGGTCGGGCAGATGTCCGGGCAAAAGGTGTAGCCGAAGAACAGCAGGCTCCATTTGTCTTTCAGCTCGTTGACCGTCACTGGCTGGCCGTCCTGGTCGATCATCTTCACATTTGGAAGATTACGGCTTTGCGGCAACAGGATGATCCCCGCATCGATCAGTGCAGTCGGATCACCCTGGCCCTTGCTGGTCAGTACTTTGTTGATGGTCAGTCCCAGGACCAAAGCCACCAGGGCGACGAGAATAAAGACGGTTTTCTGAGTTCGAGTCATAGGTTCAACAATAAGTAGTGGTCTACGAGCAGCGCGATAAACAGCAGGAACAAGTAGTAAATAGAGTACTTGAAGGTGTTGATCGCCGCGTGCGGCCGAGTGCCACGGTACAGCACGAAGGCCCATTGCAGAAACCTCGCGCCCAGGCCCAGGGCACAAATCAGGTAGAGCATGCCGCTCATGTGGATCACAAACGGCAGCAAGCTGACCGCGAGCAGGACGAAGGTGTAGAGCACGATGTGGACTTTGGTGTAGTGCTCGCCATGGGTCACCGGCAGCATCGGGATATCGGCTTTGGCGTATTCCTCTTTGCGGTGAATCGCCAGCGCCCAGAAGTGTGGCGGCGTCCAGGCGAAGATGATCAGCACCAGCAGCAGCGGTTCCGCGCTCACATGCCCGGTGGCGGCGACCCAGCCGAGCAACGGTGGAGCCGCACCGGCCAGCCCGCCGATAACGATATTTTGCGGCGTCGCGCGCTTGAGAAAACCGGTGTAGATCACCGCGTAGCCCAGCAGCGAGGCCAGCGTGAGCCAAGCGGTCAGCGGATTGGTGAAGGTCAGCAGCAACGCCTGGCCGGCCAGCGCCAACGCAAAAGCGAAGGTCAGCGCCGCAGTCGGTGAAACCCGCCCTTCGGCCAGTGGCCTTTTATGGGTCCGGGCCATGACCGCATCGATCCGCCGGTCCACCACATGATTGACCGCCGCCGCGCCCCCCGCGCACATCGCAATCCCCAGATTGCCGAACACCAGCACCGTCCACGGCACCCCGGCGCGGGTGGCGAGAAACATCCCGACCAGTGAGGTGATGAGCATCAACACCACCACCTTGGGTTTGGTCAGCTCCAGATAGTCACGCCAGATCGCCTGACTGTGACGTTCGCCGATCAAAGTCGCCATGGCATCTCTCCCTTTATTGTTATGGGTCCGGCTGTGTGTTTACGCAGGCTAAACCGCCAACGCACAGGGACATGATGCTTGACCCGAACCAGGCTGGTTCGCGCGTGGTAATTGACCAGTACCATCGTCAGCAACAGTGCCGCTCCGCCCGCGTTGTGGGCGACAGCAACCGGCAGCGGCAGATGAAACAGCACATTGCTCACACCCAGACTGATCTGTGCGGCTAACGCCACCAGCACAAGCCCGGCCAGCCGGGTCATGCCGACCACCCGCAGTTGCCAGGCCAGCCCTAGCAGCACCAGCGTCACCAATAGCGCACCGATGCGATGAGTCAGATGAATCGCGGTGCGGGCATCACTGTCCAGTTGGCCCCCAAGATAATTCGGGCCGATGTGCTGGGTCAGGTGAAAGCCATTGGCGAAGTCGGCGGCCGGCAACCACTGCCCATGACAGGTAGGAAAGTCGATACAGGCCACCGCCGCATAATTGGAACTGACCCAGCCCCCGAGGGCGATT